>SLRC01000147.1 GCA_007131175.1 Syntrophomonadaceae bacterium | reverse complement strand
TGGGCAAAGTACGCATTGAAGTGGTGGGAAGAGGCAGGTAGAATAAGAATAGGAGCCAAAAGAGCAAGAACCAAGAGTCAAGGAGTCAGGAGATAAGAACCAGAAGTCAGGATTCAGGAGTCAGAATTCAGGAGAAAAGATAAAGAGCCTCTCTGTAAATGGCGGGTTTTTGTTTTCCGGCACACTGGCTATCGACTTCAGACCTATGCCATTTTTATCCTCCAGTTGTGAACAGGCACCCAGCACAGCGGTGCAAAAAATTCCATTCTTGGCACCAATAGAAGATGAAAATGCACCAGTAAGCTGAGCGGTGCAGGGTAGTGATAGCGAATCTTGTTCATACCCCCTGAACCTTGCGTCCTCCTGTTTCTTGCTTCCTGATTCCTGAATTGTGGTTTCCACATTTTTACTGTTTGAGCGCAGCGAGCCAAAAAATGTGTGCCGGGTCGGCAAAGGCTACTTCTAATAATCTGCTTTTGAGCCTGACAGCCTAGATCGGGCACCGTGCATGCGAAGCGACATTGCCCAGGCAGTTATTTTAAGGCATGCCGGCCCCTGCGGCGCCGGCACCATCAGAAGGATGAAAATGGGTTGAATGTTCGATTTTTCATGGTTTTATTTTTTCCTATCAGCTACCAACTATCTAACTATCTAACTTCTTTTCGCATTTTCAGGGCAGAATTCAGTAGAAAAGATAGAGAGCCCGCCTGTAAATGGCGGGTTTTTGTTTTCCGGCACACGCTGAGTTCTCTGCATCTGACCCCAACCAAGTATATGAGCGCTTCCGATGGGAAATAATAAGCATTGTACTTTTTTGCCATCGGAGGGGTAAAAAATGAAAGAGCTTAAACAATTAAAAAGAAAAAATGGCCACTTCCCGTTAAAAGTTATACTCTTTATGCTTCTGGCAGCCATGCTGCTCAGTGTTTCCCTTCTTTCCATGGGAAAGTCTGTTCTGTTGGTAAAAGGGGAAAAAGAAGGCAGGTATTATACGTTCAGCCGTACTATAGATGATTTCATTAGCGAAGCAGGTATTGAGTTAAATATGGAGGACTGCCTGCTGCCTGCCGGTGAAACAGAACTTAAAGACGGTGACATGATTATTGTGCGGCACGCCATACCTGTTACCCTTATCGCTGATGGGCATGAACAAAAATATTGGACACACGCACACAATGTAAATGGTTTTTTACAGGAAAACGGTATTATGATCGGTGACGGTGATCATGTTAATCCCGGGTTTACCCATGTGCTGCGACCGGATGAGAGAGTGGAAATTATCCGGGCCAACGTGGAATATGTGAGGCAGCGGGAGCCAATCCCCTACAGCACGTTGCGCGTAAACAATACCGCCCTGGACCGGGGAATTGTTAAGTTAAAGCAGGAGGGAGCCGAAGGAGAAAAAGAGAAATTGATTGCTGTGGTGGAGCAGGAAAGCGGAGCAGTATCCCATAATGTTCTTTCTGAACACATAATCAGGGAGCCTGTTCCCCGCATCATGGAGTATGGTGAGAATACCATCCTTAACCGTGGTGGACGTAACTTTGAGTTTTCCCAGGCCCTTTATGTGGAGGCAACCGCATACTGCCCGGGAACACCCGGTTCAGGCTGCCCTTTAAACGAACAGGGACACGCCTACTGTACAGGTTCTTATAACGATGGTTACACCTTTACAGGGACATATGCGGTGGCAGGGGATGGAAGTTTGGAAAATCCTCATATAATCGCCGTGGACCCGGCAATTATTCCTCTCCATTCCCTTCTTTACCTGGAAGGATATGGTTTTGCCCATGCCGAGGACCGGGGTGGAGCCATTAAGGGACTGACAATCGACCTTCTTTTTGACAGGCATGAAGATGCCCTCCTCTTTGGGCGCAGGGAATTAAAAGTGTATCTCTTCCCCAATTAAGGAAAGACATTTGTCAATACCTGTAAAGTTAGTTTAATACTGTAATTGACAGGGCAGGGGATCTATGATAGAATTACGCCCGCAGGTTCTGCCTTGCAGATTGACTTATTTTAGGAGGTATTTTTTAATGTTTGGTCGGGTAAAGTGGTTTAGCAAGGAAAAAGGATACGGCTTTATAGAAAGAGACGATGGCGATGATGTCTTTGTGCACTATTCTGCCATTGAAGAGGAAGGTTTCAAGTCTCTCGCGGAAGGACAGGAAGTACAGTTTGATATTGTGGAAGGCAGCAGAGGACCACAGGCAGCGAATGTGGCCAAGGTATAACCTGTGAGGAAGGCTTAGTTCAGTAGGTCATTTTTTTATAGATACCTGGAAATTAGACGGGGGGCATGTTTGCCCCCCCTTTGCTATTATCAGCGTGGAAGGGATTTGGGTTTATATTAATTTCTTCCGGTGCAGGATTTTTGCGTTAAATAGGGAATATTAAGTTGTAAAGGTGGGCTTAAGTGCCTGTCTGTTTAGTCGTAAAGGGGGATTTTGTTATGATCATCAAAGCTAGGGGTAAGAACATTGAAGTTACTCCCGCCTTGCAGGAGTACCTGGAAAAAAAGCTGAGCAAACTGGATAAATATTTTGATGGCGAGTTGGAGGCCCAGGCCACGCTCAATGTTGTTAAGGATAGTCATAGTGTGGAAGTCACTATTTCCATAAACGGTTTGCTTTTGCGTGCTGAAGAAGCTACGGGTGACATGTATGCTTCCATCGATCTGGTTGTGGATAAATTGGAAAGGCAACTGCACAAGTACAAGACGAAAATCAACCGTAAATTACGGCAAAAAGGAATAAAGGAACAATTTGTGGGATCTCCCAAAGATGATGAAACGGCCGAACCACGGATAGTGCGGACGAAACGCTTTGTAATGAAACCAATGCCCGTTGAGGAAGCGATCCTGCAAATGGATCTGCTTGGACATGATTTTTACGTGTTCACCAGCGCAGAAACGGATGAGATTAGTGTGATCTACCGTCGTAAGGATGGAAACTACGGACTGATTGAACCGGGGGAATAAAAAAGTGGGACGGAAGTAGAGTATGACTGATGTGGTAAGCGTGGTTATCTTCGAAGGAGGATATCCCGCTGGAGCAGTGGAAAAAATGTTCACTGATGTGCGTCATGCCGTTTTGCTGGACAATATTATGAAATTGCAACAGGTACCCCAAATTGGACCTGTCCATCTTTTCACCAATTTTCCTGACCTTGCCCGGGAGGCCGCCTCCCTGGGCGTGGCAGTGCGGGAGAACAATCTGACCCCCGGGCAGTTTCATTTTGGAAATACCCTGAAAGCGATCATCAATAAGGAAAAACTGGAGCACGTCCTGTATATGGGTGGGGCCAGTATACCCCTGGTCACAGTGGGAGAACTGACCACAATTTGTGAAAAACTTTTATCCACTGCTCCCATTGTATACTCCAACAATGCCCAGTCTGCAGATATAATTGCCTTTGCGCCGGGGAATCTGATCAACCATATTGAACCTCCCTCCGTGGACAATATCCTGGCAATTACACTAAAAGACGGGTGCGGGATCGAGCATATACTATTTCCCAACACCATTGGGTTCCTGTTTGATCTGGATACACCGGCCGATTTACTTATCCTTGCCGGCAGTCCCCTTGCCGGATCCCGTACCAAAAAGTGCCTTGAAAGACTTCCGCTGGATATCTCCAGCCTGGAACGGGCTAAGGCTGTGCTGGCCGGAGATTATGAGGAAGCGATTTTGTTGGGAAGAGTCGGAGCCCCTCTTATTGCCCATATTAACAAGAACCTGAAGTTGCGCCTGCGCATATTCTCAGAGGAGCGGGGCATGAAAGCACTGGGCAGGGAAGAAAGCGGGCTGGCTGTTTCCCTGATGGGCTATTTCCTGGAAGAAGCAGGCCCCCGCCGTTTTTTTGAATACTGCGAGAAAGTGGCCCAGTGTGCTTTTATGGATACGAGGGTTCTGATGGTTCATTTCAACATGAAACTGGATGCAGAGGAACGATTTCTCTCCGACCTGGGCCTGTGGCAGGAACTGCGTAATCCCATGTTGCGTGAATTTACCCGGGCTGCTGTGGAGTCTTCCATTCCTGTGATCTGCGGTGGCCACTCCCTGGTGCTGGGTGGATTGTGGGCACTGGTGGATGAAATCGGCCCAACATATTAAAAGACACTACTTATGCAACGAAAGGAAGGCAAACCATGAATTTATATCGACTGCCCCTTGCGGATCAGAAATACCGCAGTTTAATGCGGCGGGCCGAAGTTGATATTACCAGTCATCTTGAACTCGCAGGCCAGGTATGCCGAAGGGTTCAGGCAGAAGGGGATGGGGCGCTGCTCTATTATACCAGTACCTTTGACGGGGTTACCCTGACACGTGAAGAATTAAAGGTTTCCGAAGGGGAAATAGCCCGGGCCTATGCCGGACTTGACCATAAAACAAAAAAGACACTGGAATATGCCGCCGGGAATATTGAGAAGTTTCACCGGGAGCAGATGCCCCCGCCTTTTTGGATGAAAGAGATGGAAAGGGGAGTGCTGGCAGGGGAGAAGGTTAGCCCCCTTCAGGATGTCTGTCTCTATGTCCCCCGGGGTAAGGGAAGCTTCCCTTCCGTAATGCTCATGCTTGGTATTCCTGCTGTTGTGGCAGGAGTGGGCCGTGTGGTGGTTACAACTCCACCTGCCAGGGAACGGCAGGCTGAGGCGGTGACACTTGCCGCTGCCCATATTGCCGGTATTAAAGAAGTCTATCGTGTGGGTGGAATGCAGGCAATCGCAGCAGTGGCGTATGGCACGGAAACTGTTCCCCGCTGCTGTAAGGTGCTTGGCCCCGGTAATGCCTATGTGAATGCTGCCAAGCGCTACCTGTACGGGATAATGGATGTGGGTTTGCCTGCCGGCCCCAGTGAAGCCATTATTCTTGCCGATGAGACAGCTGATCCCCGTATTGTTGCCCTGGATCTGCTTATTGAAGCGGAGCACGGTCCCGACTCTGCCTCACTCCTTGTGACGCATGTAGCGGAATTGGCCGCAGCTGTACCTCCCCTGGTTTCAGAGCTGATGGAAAAACTTCCCCAGGAAAAGAAAGATTTTGCCGCCACTGTTTTTCAACACAATGGCGGTATCGTCCTTACCAGGAGCCTCAGCGAATCCATCTCCTTCGTAAACGAGTATGCGCCGGAACACCTGGAAGTGTTAGCTGCCGAACCATTTTCCATCCTTCCCCGTATTGAAAATGCAGGGGAAATATTGCTGGGCCCCCATACACCAATGACTCTGGCAAATTTTCTCTTAGGCCCTAACGCTATTTTGCCAACCGGTTCATTTGCCCGCTCGTACTCGGGGGTTTCAGTACACGATTTTCTGAAACGTTCTTCCTTTGGTACAGCTTCGCCCGAAGGATTTGCCAGGCTGAAAGAAGCGGCAGCCCATTTTGCAGAAACAGAAGGCTTTGCGGCCCATGCCATGGCAGTGAAATTACGGGACAGCTGCTAGCAGGTAGC
>SLRC01000187.1 GCA_007131175.1 Syntrophomonadaceae bacterium | reverse complement strand
CCAAAGGTACCACCCACCAGCTTATGAAGGAGTTCACGGCGATTGTCTTTTCGGAAGGAGAGATGCTGGACGGTACTTATTTCTATACTGTTAGTAATGTCAAAGAGCGTCATATGCTGTTAATTAATAAGCTTGGCCTTGCTGTAGGAAGCTATGCTGCCCTTTTGGAGGTGCAGCTGGAATGAGATGTCATAAATTAACAGTTACGTTAGGTGATACGGTGTGCCCGACCTGCGAAATATGGGCTTAGCAAAACAAATAAATAAGCAGAGGTTGGGTTATAATCGTGCACTGACCGACACCAGGGAAGTCTGGACATGCCCTGAGCGTTGTTATATAATGTAAAAAGACATTGTAAAAGAGGCATGGAATTGTTTAGGAACAACCATTAATAAGTTATACCTCGAGCGGATTTACCAGCACGATTGTTATTGTACTGAACCTGAAATCAATATTTGTTCCGGGAAATGCTAAATTGGAAAAGGTGATAGTTTGGCCGGAGAAGAAAAGATATTTTCAGAGATACAAAAGCGGGACGGCCGGATTGTCCCCTTCGAGATGGGAAAGATTACCCAGGCTATTTTTGCTGCAGCCCGAGCCGTGGGAGGTGAGGATTACGCCCTGGCAGATCAGATTACAGGTGAAGTAGTCCGTTTTCTCACAGCCAGGAAACTGCCTGGTGTCATTCCAACGGTGGAAGAAATTCAGGATGCTGTAGAAAAAGTGCTGATTGAGAGGGGCCATGCCCGTACGGCTAAAGCGTATATCCTCTACCGTGCCAGTCGGACACGTATACGCGAAGCCCGTTCCGAATTGATGGATGTGGTAAGAGATATTCTGCTTGAGGACAGTAAAGCTGAAGCCGGTGAAAAAAACAGACAGTCTCCGGCGGAGAAAATGCATCACATTGCCCTCGCTGCAAGCAAAAAGTACTATTTGGACAATCTTCTTCCAGCAGAAATTGCAAAAGCCCATCTCCAGGGCAGCTTACATATACATCAACTGGCTTATTACAGTAAAACGCTGGATTCTTTGCAGCTTGATCTTTATCCCCTTTTGCTTATAGGTTGTGGCATCACCAAAAGGACAGTATCAGTGGACTTTTTGGAAAAAATGCTCACTGTTTTATTAATTATACGCCGTTGTCATAACGATCTTGCGGGTGAACTGGCCCTTCCTGGTTTTGATACGATTATGGGTAAGTTGCTCCGTTCTGAGGGGAAAGAACCAGATCACCCCCAGTCCGCCCACATGATTAAAACTCTTCTAAACTATTTGCAGGCTCCGAACGGTTTCGGAGAGGGATTTTTAAATTGCAGCATTGCCTTTGGTTTGGATACATCGGAAGAGGGATTGGCCGTATCCCACATGATACTGACGTGCTTGGCTGAAAAAGCTTTGCCGCCTCACAATAAGCCACCTTTTATTTTCATGTTAAAAAGGGGTGTTAATATGATGGGAGCGGATCCCGGTTACCCCCTGTACCAGTTAGCCTTGAGAGCTTCCCTGCGCGGAGCTAATCTGGCTATTTGTCTTTTAGATTCATCGGTTAAATACCCCGCTGAGCAGGAGTTTGGATATTTTAGCAACGGTCTGTGTATAGGTGCAAACAGGCGTGGCGCTGCAGGGGGGATAAGAAGGGGGAATATCGCGTCACTGACAATTAATTTGCCCCGCTTGGCTATCTTATCCGAGAATGAGGAGCTTTTTTTCATAGAGTTGGATCGGCTTTTGCGCCTTGCCGTACGCCAATTGCTGCATCGTTTTGAGGTGCTAACTGCCCTGCAATGTCAGGATCTCCCGTTTGTTATGGGTTCCCATCTTTACCGGGGAAGTGAAAATCTTGCTTTAGAGGACAGTGTTAAAGAATCCTTGGAACAAGGACAAATGACCTTGTGCTTCTGCGGCTTGCGAGAAGCGACAAGTTTTCTTAGCAAAGGCCAGAATGGATTAAAAGAGGATCCCAAAGGATTACATTTGCTTATTTTAGAACACATGGCCAGGCGTGTTAATTCTTTTAGTGAAGAATATGACCTGAATATTGCCCTGTGTGGTGCAGTACCCGGGATTATAGCACGGCGCTTTGTTCGGAAAGACAGGGAGGAGTTCGGGGTTATTAAAGGGGTCACGGACCGGGAATTTTACAATAACGGTTTTCTCCTTTTCCTGGAAGATGAAGGATTGGCCCATAAGTTGGAGTTTGAAGGCGAACTGCACCGCTACTGCAAGGCCGGTTACTCCAGCAAAACGATACTTTTTTCCGGCTTGGAACCGGATGCAATGATAAGTTTTATTGAAAGATTATCTGCTGCCGGGATCAAATTTATTCACCCCACTGGCGGCAGGGATACTTATTTTTCATGAATAATAAAATGCTCCAAATCGTGAGAAATGGCATAACTTATTTCCATTATCCCCCCTGGGAAAACGGTGGACAGGTAAAACTTGGCTTTTCTTCCCGCTGCGGTGGGGTTAGCAAAGAACCTTATGACAATCTTAATCTTGGTTATAAATGGGGAGACCGGACTGCTGATGTGGTAGAAAATCGACGTCTGTTTCTTGCACTCTGGAATAAGAATGAGAAGGATCTGGTATGCGGGGATCAGGTACATGGCACTAATATTGCCCTGGTGGAGAAAAAAATAGCTGGTGCATTGATTCCCGAAACAGATGGACTGATTACGGCAGAGACGGGGGTTGCGCTTGGAGCTTTTTCTGCTGATTGTCTGCTGATCTATCTTTGGGATCCTTGTGCCCGGGCTATTGGCCTGGTTCATGCTGGATGGCGGGGATCTTTAGCCGGTATAGTATTCTTTGCTGTGGAAAAGATGCAAACACAACTGGGGAGCCACCCCGAAAGGATGCAGGCTTTACTTTCACCATGCATCAGATCATGTTGTTATGAAGTTGGAAATGACGTTATAGAGACGGCTAAGAATTCTAACTGGGGCAATCAGGCAGTTTATTATCCAAAGGGTAATAAAGGTCATGCAATATTTGACCTGCAGCAAACAAACATTAATATATTATGCTCTGCCGGTTTACGGCGGGACAACATTGACGCAAACCCTTTTTGCACATACTGCAATCCCAGTCTTTTTTTCTCGTACCGCCGTGCCGGGGGAGGGGCCACCGGCAGTCATATGGGAATTATTTTATTAACTGAAAAGTAGTGGTGGTGGTTTTGCGGAGAAGGTCTGGAACGGAACAACTCCGTTTAATTAAAGGGGGGGAGCAGGGCCCCCGTGAAAAGAGTGGCGGAATTAGCCGCTCGCCTGTAAATGTTTTGCTCCTTGTCATTGCTTTATTCCTGTTGGCACAGGTATTGTTGGGTTGGATTTGGGGTTCATTTAACCGCAGTGCCGGGAGGGTTGTCACCGCAATGGAAGGTTCGGTGGATATTTCCATTATTACCGGGGGGATACTCACCTTTGAAGAGGAACTGATCTTTGCCCCCCAGTCGGGGTTTTTGCGGTACCTGGTAGAACAGGGGGAGCGGGTGCCCGCTGGTAAGGAACTGGCTGTTATTACATCCCTTCCCCAGGAAGAGCCGGATAAACCAGAAGGAGGGCAGGATGTGGGTGATTACATGCAACGCTTCCGAGACTGGTTAGTGGATGACCCGGGCGTGGCCGATCCTTTCTCTGTGGATATTCTATTTCCTTATAATCATGAATCTGAAGTAGTATCACACCGGGCGGGATTGGTGAGTTTACAGGTTGACGGCTGGGAAGTCTTCGGGCCAAACACTTCCTATGTGTACCTAGATGATGAGGAATTCGATCAGAAAAAAACGGGTTTGCAGTCCCTTTCTTATGGTGAGCGGGTTACCCGTTTTGCCCCCATACTGCGCATAATGGATAATTACCAATGGTATTACAGTACTGTTATTTCTCCCTATCCGGGAAAGCTTATCGCTGAAGAAAACCAGGTACAGCTCCTCTTTTCATTTGCTCCGGAACAACCGGTACAGGGTCATAAAGTGGAAGTGAATGAAACAGAAGAGGGTGACATTGAGATCACCTGGCAAATTAACCAGGCGGCAGGAGACTTTTATAATCATCGTTGGTGCACTGCTGAAATAATTTATGATAGCATGGAGGGTGTGTTCATACCAAAACAAACAATACTGGAACAGGACGGAATCAAGGGGGTTTTTACCGTGGAACGAGGCAGGGTGAACTTTCGTGAAGTGACTCTCCTTGAGGAAGAGGATGATTTAGTATTGGTGGAAGGGCTTAATCCTTACGAACGTATTATTGCCAGGCCAGGGCGGGTAAAAGAGGGGCAGCGCTTCATGTGGTAAAGAAAGGAGACATTTTTATGCTGGAGCGAAACTTGCAAGAGGTTAAAGCCCGTTTGGCCAGGGCGGCGGCAAAACGGGGAATTGCTCCCGGGGAAATCACACTGGTGGCAGTAAGTAAAACAGTGCCGGCAGAGCAGATTAAGCTTGCCTATAACCTTGGAATTACCCATTTTGGTGAAAACAGGTTACAGGATGCCCTTCCAAAAATAGCAGCTCTCCCGGTAAAGCCTTATTGGCATTTTATCGGCCACTTGCAGACTAATAAAGCAAAACAGGTTCTGGAAAGCTTTAAATTAATTCAATCCCTGGATCGCCTTAAGCTGGCCAGTGTTCTGCAACAGGAAGGGGAGAAGCGGGACTGCACAATTGATGTGCTTTTACAGGTGAATATCGGCGCGGAAGAGAGCAAATACGGATTTCAAACTGAGGAAGTGCATGATGCCCTTGCAGCGGTGGTTGCTTACCCTAATATCAGGGTGCGTGGTCTCATGGCCCTTGCCCCTTTTTATGATGATCCGGAAGCAGTAAGACCTTATTTTCGCCGTCTTTTTAATATTTTTAAAGGCATTAACATACCCGGGGTGGATATGAAAATATTATCCATGGGAATGACTAACGACTTCGAGGTGGCTGTTGAAGAAGGAAGCAATATGGTGCGTGTTGGGACAGCGCTTTTTGGGGAGCGTGCATAATCTGTATCCAGGACAGACGGCTGCGCTGGCTCATGCGGCGTCAGCATCATCAGAAGTATGAAAATACACAACAGGGGTTCAAGGTTGCGATTAGATAACTAATCTTGTTTCATGCTTCCTGAACCTGGTTTCTCTATTCTACTGCCTGAGCGCAGCGCACATTTACCATATGCATTCTCCCGGTTGTTGCCCTGGTAAAACCTGCAGAAAAATTAGTGATCGAAGCTGCAGGAAATGATATACTGTACTGGCGCTCGACGTAAATTTTTGATCACCATGTGCAAAGGGAGTTATTACTTCCTTTGCACATCATGGTTGTTGAATTATTTACTTTTGGTCGTATTGGCCTATTTAAGGAGGAGATTGTCATTTTCGATATTAGAAGTATGGTTGCAGTTTTGTTTCAAATACTTTATTACTTAATCCTGGCACGGATATTACTCAGTTTTTTCCCCATCAATCCTTACAGCAGCCCTCCCATATTGCTAAACATTG
>SLRC01000057.1 GCA_007131175.1 Syntrophomonadaceae bacterium | reverse complement strand
TGTTGATCATTGATGCATCAGAGGGGCCAATGTCTCAAACAAAATTCGTGCTGAGTAAGGCCTTGAAAGCAAATTTGCAGCCACTTGTTGTTATTAATAAGGCGGACCGGACCAATGCCCGCCCTGAAGACGTTTTAAATGAAGTAATAGATCTTTTCTTTGAACTGGGAGCTAATGATCAGCAATTGGACTTTCCCGTAATATATACTTCAGCCAAGGAGGGTTGGGCGGTCAAAAATTGGTCTGATCAACAATTGAACATGGAACCACTTTTAGAAACGATTATCAATTATGTTAAACCACCTGACAGCGATCCAGATGGATCTTTTCAAATGCTCGTATCCAACCTGGAACATGATAATTATCTGGGCAAATACGCAATTGGCATGATTAAGCGCGGTTCCATCAGCCAGGGTGAACATGTTTCCGTTATTCATCAAGACGGAACTGTTACAAAAGGGAAAACAGCTGGTGTTTTTGTCTACAGCGGTTTGAAAAAGGTTGGGGTAGATAAAGCGGTGGCCGGAGATGTGGTAGCAATTGTGGGATTGGATAATATCAACATTGGTGAGACAATCACAGATCCCAACCACCCCGAACCACTGCCTGTAATTACTGTGGACGAACCTACTTTGTCCATGACATTTATGGTTAACAACAGCCCCTTTGCCGGACAGGAAGGGGAGTATGTCACCTCCCGCAAATTAAGAGAACGGCTGTTCAAAGAATTAAATGCGAATGTGAGTTTGCGCGTGGAGGAGACAGAGAGTCCGGATCAATTCAAGGTTTCGGGCAGGGGAGAGCTTCACCTTTCCATTCTGATTGAAAACATGCGCCGTGAGGGTTATGAGCTACAGGTATCAAAACCTGAGGTCATTTATAAAACCATTGACGGTGTATTATCGGAGCCCATGGAATATTTGATTATTCATATTCCTGAAGATGTGCAGGGTGTTGTCATGGAAAAACTGGGGCGCCGCAAGGGTGAATTAATCAATATAATACCGGCTGGCGGTGAAGATATGCGCCTCGATTACCTGGTTCCTGCCCGGGGACTTGTGGGGTTTCGTTCCGAATTTTTAACAGAGACGCGGGGCCGGGGTGTTATGAATTACAGTTTTCACGGCTATGAGCCCTATAAGGGTGAGATTCAGACACGTTTTAAGGCTTCCCTGATTGCCTGGGAAAGGGGTGAAGCTGTTACGTATGGCTTGTTGCAGGCCGAAGAACGGGGCACACTTTTTATTGAGCCGGGCACCCGGGTTTATGAGGGAATGGTTGTGGGTGTGAACAGCAGGGACAAGGATGTGGAAGTGAATGTTTGTAAAAGGAAGCATCTTACCAACATCCGTGCCAGTGGCTCAGATGACACGGTCAGGCTGAAAGAACCACGAATCCTGTCTTTGGAGGAAGCAATTGAGTTTATCGGCGATGACGAACTGGTGGAGATTACACCTAAAAATATACGCCTGCGTAAAAAATTCCTAAATAAAGGGGAGCGGGACCGTTACAATAAGCAGGTTAGTTTGCAGAAAAAATAAATTCTCAAATTGAGAGATAGGATGTGAGAATGCTGATTGAAAATATGCTGCCGGGTATTTCCCGTGTGGCTGTTCCACTGGTTGATAATCCACTGCAGGCAACAAATTCTTATATCATAAAAGGACCAAAACGTAACCTTGTTGTTGATACGGGGATGGACAGGGAAGAATGCAAAAATGCTCTTTTAACGGCATTTAATGAGCTGAAAATAGAAATTGAACAAACTGATTTTTTTATTACCCACATTCACGTGGATCACCTGGAGCTTGTATTTAAAATTGCTTCCCCCGACTCCAGGGTGTTTTTCAACAGAAAAGACGCGGCAATTTTATATGATCAAGGTTCCTGGGATAGCTCCATATCCTTTGCAGTTCGAAACGGTTTTCCCCCAAACGAATTGCAGGTTATGGTCCGGGAATTCAGGAAATCTGTTTTTAATCTGACAAACGATGTGGAATTTACCCTTTTAAAGGGAGGGGATAAAATTGATGTGGGGGAGTATCAATTTACATGCCTGGAGACTCCTGGTCATACCCCAGGCAGTATGTGCCTTTATGAAGCGGAGAAAAAATTCCTCTTTTCCGGTGACCATATTCTTGAAGAGATAACTCCAAATATTTCCCTGTTAATGGAAAGGGAATTAAATCCTTTAGAAAGTTACCTTGAGAGCCTTGATAAAATATTTGCACTTGAGGTGGTGACAATTTTTCCGGGACATCGTGGTGCTATTAAAGCTCCAAAGCAGCGTATCAGGGAACTGAAAAACCACCACGTACAAAGGGAAAGGGAAGTCCTGACTATTTTAAATGAAGGGCCTTTAAACGCCTACCAGATAGCTTCCCGTATGAGCTGGGAGATACCTTTTGCACACTGGCACGAATATCCTGCATTTCAGCGCTGGTTTGCCACCGGTGAAGCCCTGGCACATCTTAAATATCTGGAAAGCAAAGGCATGGTCCGATTTGTTGAAAAAGATGGAAAGATTTATTTTTCCAGTTTAAAAGAAAAATAACAATTGTTTAAGATGGCTTGACCTTTTGAAGGCAAGTCCGTTATGCTTATAAAAGAACTGACTATTAATGCAGTGCTGTTAGCAGAAAGGATGTGCGGTGCCATGGACGCAAGTTTATTCCGGGAGATGAAAGTGGTAAGTCTGGAGCAGGCTATTGTTGCTCCCTATCTTACTTTTCGTCTGGCCCAGGATGGTTTTTATGTTTTACGTATCGAAAACCCTGCCGGTCCCGATCCGGATCGTTATATTGGTCCCAATTGCCTTGGTGAAGAAGGGATGAATACGTATTTTTTTGCCATCAATGGGGGGAAAAAAGCGATTACCTTAAATTTGGCCGACGCCCGGGGTCAGGAATTGCTGCGTGAGATTATTGCCAAGCTTAAGGTAGATGTATTTGTCACCAATCAATTGTCCAAGAATTATGAGAAACTGGGGATCGATTATGAATCCCTTTCCAGTGTAAAACCGGATCTTATCTGGCTTGGTATTACCGGTTTTGGCCCCCGGTATGATGAAGTTGCCTATGATCCCATTTTACAGGCGCGAGGCGGGCTGATGGAGATTAATGGGGAAGAAAACGGTGAACCCCTGACTTTGGGCATTCACCTTTCCGATATGGGAGCAAGCGAACATGCATATGGGCTAATTATGAAGGCTTTGCTGAAGCGTTTTATTACAGGGGAGGGAAGCAGGATCGATCTCTCAATGTTTGAAAGTACCGTATCCTGGCTAACAGTTCCCTTGTGTTTAAGTCATAACTTTAAATATCATTACACGCGTAAAGGGAACACCCACAAGTTTTTTGCCCCAGCCTCCGTATATCGCACCAAGAACGGTTATGTTTACATTTCCGTAGGCAACGAGCGTCAGTGGCAATCGCTGATCAAGATTCCCGCATTTCGCTCCCTGGATAAAGAGGCATACAGTAAAAATGCCGGTCGCATTGCCGATGTGGATAATCTTAACGATGCAATGAATAAAATAACTGAGACTTTTGAGACTTGGACCCTGGTGACGCTTTTTAAAGAGGCTAAAATTGCCATTTCCAATATTAATAATTTGCAAGAGGTGGCAAATGATCCGCTGGTTCAGGAAAAAATGCTTTATACAAAAGATACAAAAAGTGGCCTTAAGCTTAACCTGGCTCCACCTCCGGCCATGACCCCTTTCCTTGAGGAACAGGGGAAACGTTTAAGCTTTCCACCACGTATTGGCGACAACAATGAAGAAATATATCAGAACATGTTAGGATTGGAACCAGAGATGATAAAAAATCTAAAAAGGGATGCTGTAATTTAACTTGTGCAAATTTATTGGCATTACCTCTTGCATTATTTGTTTGGATTAGTGTATAATTATTGAAAATTAAATAATGATTGGGGTGCTTCCGAGTGGAGGCTGAGAGGGGGACGCAATGAAGTTCCCAAACCCTCTGAACCTGTTGTGCGGGCGAAGCTTGGCCCGTCTGGGTAATGCCAGCGAAGGGATTTATTTAAAGCGTTAAGCTTTTTATAGCGGGCCCGTTGGCCCGTTTTTTATTTCCCTTGGGATCAAAATTGGAGATGGGGAGTGATGGACACGTTTATCTACATTACCATGACAGTAATTTTTTTTACGCTCCTTGCCATGATTTATGTTTACATTACACGTTATTACTATTCCACCGTTGATGCTTTCCTCACCGCAAGAGGAACGATGGGAACCTGGCTTTCCGCTGCTACAGTGTTTGCTTCCATTATGGGAGCCTGGATCCTCTTCACCCCGGCAGAAGCGGGAACCTGGGGAGGAATTACTGCCATTACCGGTTATGCTGTGGCACAAGCCCTGGCAATTGTGCTATATGTTATTTTGGGTCCAAGGTTACGCCATATTGCTCCCCACGCCTCATCACTGGTAGAGTTCGTTTACTACCGTTTTGGAAAACAGATGTATGTTATAACCCTGGCAGTAGGTGTTTTCTACATGGCCGTGTTTCTTTGCGCCGAGTTAACCGGTATTGCCCTTGCCTTAAACATGGTTGCAGGGCTTCCCCTCTGGGCAACTGCTTTATTAATTGGAACAGGAACGCTTATATATACTACCTATGGTGGTATTCGGGGCTCAATCTTTACTGATGCAGTACAAACTGTTATCATCATGCCCGCTTTGCTTATTATTTTTGGTGCTGTAGTCGTCAACGCAGGCGGTCTGGAACCCATATTTAGCTCCGTAAGGCAAATCGACCCCTCATTATTAAGCATGGGGCACCGTGGTGGCTGGGAGTTCACCCTCAGTCTTGTCATTGCCATTGTAGCTGCAAACCTTTTTCACCAGGGCTTCTGGTCAAGGGTTTACGCATGTAAAGATGTAAGCGTGGTAAAAAAATCATTTATGTATGCAGGACTGACCATTGTTCCTATTGTCCTGCTGGCAGGATTATTTGGAGTAATGGCAGTGGGGATGGGTCCATTGGATAGCCCATCAGCTGCTCTCTTTGAGGTAGTGCTTAATGTAGCGCCACCATGGGTGCTGCTGGTGCTATTAATGCTTGCCCTGGCACTGGTAATGAGCAGTGCGGATACATTAATTAACGCACTAGCTGCTGTTTTTACCGTGGATATAGCCCGCTTTTATCCTGCTATTCCGCCGTATAAACTCCGACTATTTGCCCGTTTTCTTACCGGTATTATTTGTGTTGTTGTAGTTATCATTGCAGCCCAGGGTTACAGTGTGCTTTACCTGTTTTTCCTTGCCGACCTGGTATGTGCTGCTGCCGTATTCCCAACCTTTTACGGCCTTTATTCGGCTCGCTTAACGGGTCGGGATGCTGCCCTGGCTGTAATGGCAGGGATTATGGCGGGGGCATTATTCTTCCCTGACCCCGCATTTACCCGGGGTAATTTACTGTTGTCATTTATAGCAGCGTTATTTGTTCCCGTAGTTTTATCTCTTATTTTTGCCCGCTCCAGCAAAACCTTCATGGA
>SLRC01000056.1 GCA_007131175.1 Syntrophomonadaceae bacterium | reverse complement strand
GTCACCTCCCTTCAGGCAGGGCTTGAAATCAGCAGTGATATTGGTTTCCCCGCCATTTTACGGCCCGCTTTCACCCTGGGAGGCACGGGGGGCGGTATCGCCTACAACATTGAAGAGTTTACGGAAATACTGGAAAGCGGCCTGGAATTGAGCATGACAGGACAGGTCCTGGTGGAAGAGTCGGTCCTGGGATGGAAGGAATACGAACTGGAGGTCATGCGCGACAAGAGAGACAATGTAGTCATTATTTGTTCCATAGAAAATTTTGACCCCATGGGCGTGCATACGGGAGACAGCATCACTGTGGCACCTGCACAGACACTCAGCGACAAGGAGTACCAGCGCATGCGGGATGCCTCCATTGCTATCATCCGGGAAATCGGGGTGGAGACCGGCGGCTCCAACATCCAATTTGCCGTAAACCCGGAGGATGGCCGCATGGTGGTGATTGAAATGAATCCCCGTGTTTCCAGAAGCTCGGCCCTGGCTTCCAAGGCAACCGGCTTCCCCATTGCCAAGATTGCCGCCAAACTGGCCGTGGGATTGACGCTTAATGAAATACCAAACGATATTACCAGGGAAACTCCAGCTTGTTTTGAACCGGTTATCGACTATGTTGTGGTTAAGTTTCCCCGTTTTGCTTTTGAAAAATTCCCCGAAGCAGATGCCACGCTTACAACACAAATGAAATCGGTGGGCGAAGTTATGGCCATTGGCAGAACCTTCAAAGAAGCCCTGAACAAGGCAATCAGGAGCTTGGAACTGGACTGCTATGGAATGGAGAGGCGCCAAGTAGCGGATCTGTATGAGCTCCGCTTAAAACTGTCGGTACCAAACAGTGAAAGACTGTTCTTTATCGCCGAAGCGTTCCGGCGTGGGCTGGATCTGGCAGAGATTCACGAGCTGTCCCGCATCGACCCATGGTTTCTTTACAATGTGAGACAAATAGTGGAGCTGGAAGACGCGGTGGGCAGTTTTGCCACTGCTGGCGGATTGGAAGCATTGCCGGCAGAGCTTTTGTACAAGGCTAAGGCATACGGCCTGGCGGACAGAAGAATCGGTGACCTCCTGGACTGCACTGAACCGGCTGTCCGCAGCCGCCGCAGGGAACTGGGAATGCTGCCTGTTTACAAGATGGTGGATACCTGTGCCGCCGAGTTTAAGGCATACACACCCTATTTCTATTCCACTTATGAAAAGCCGTATCAAACCGGACGCACACGGGAAACCATCGCCGGCGGCCAGGCGTTGCCGGGCGATGGTAAAAAAATCATGATCCTGGGTTCGGGGCCGAATCGTATCGGGCAGGGCATTGAGTTTGACTACTGTTGTGTTCATGCCGTGCTGGCCTGCCGGGACCTGGGCTATGAAACCATTATGGTCAATTGCAATCCTGAGACCGTCAGCACGGACTATGACACGGCGGACAGGCTTTATTTCGAGCCATTAACGGCGGAGGATGTACTGAATATTATTGAAACGGAAAAGCCGGAAGGTATTATTTTACAGTTTGGCGGCCAGACACCGCTGAAGTTGGCCGTGCCGCTGTGGGAGGCAGGGGTAAAGATTCTTGGCACTTCACCGGACGCTGTGGACCGGGCCGAGGACAGGAAACGCTTCAAGGAAATGCTGCATAAGCTGAACCTCAAACAGCCCCAAAGCTTCACCGCCATGTCGGTGGAGGAAGCGCTGGCTGCTGTGCAAAGCATAGGTTTTCCGGTTATTGTCCGGCCTTCTTATGTTCTGGGGGGGAGGGCCATGGAAATCGTCTACAGTAACGACAGACTGCAGGATTATATGCGGCGGGCAATATCCGTTTCCATGGAACACCCGGTGCTCATCGAAAAGTACCTGGAAGACGCCATCGAGGTGGATGTGGACGCTTTATCCGATGGAACAGATACGGTTATCGCCGGGATCATGGAACATATCGAGGTAGCAGGCATCCATTCCGGTGATTCGGCCTGCTCGCTGCCTCCTTATTCCATTAGCCCCGGCACCATGGCAGAAATCAGCATCCAATCAAAAGCGCTGGCTGAAGAACTGGGTGTGCGCGGCCTCATGAATGTGCAGTATGCTATCAAGAACGGTGATATTTACATCCTGGAGGTAAACCCCCGTGCTTCCAGGACAATTCCCTTCGTCAGCAAGGCCACGGGAATACCTTTTGCCAAGCTGGCTACCCGCGTGATTTGCGGCCAGAGCCTTGCCGCACAGCGACTGGCTGGTGAAGTGAATATCCCTTACGTGGCCATCAAGGAGGCCGTTTTCCCCTTTAACAAGTTCCCCGGCGTCGACGTCATTCTCGGACCGGAAATGAAGTCTACGGGGGAGGTGATGGGCATTGATGCAGATTTCGGCCTCGCTTACGCCAAGTCGCAGGCGGCCAGTAACAATAAGATTCCCACCGCCGGCAGGATATTCATCAGTGTCAAGGACAGGGATAAAGAATCTATAGTGGCCATCGCTGCCAGGCTTCAGGCAATGGGGATGAATATTGTGGCTACGCAAGGAACGGCTCGTTACCTGGAAGGACAAGGCATTGTTGTAGATGTGATTAATAAGGTGGGGGCAGGCAGGCCCCATATTGTGGATATCATCAAGAACAGGGAAGTGGACTTTATCGTAAACACAGTTGCCGGGGCGCAGGCACAGCAGGATTCTTTGTTAATCAGAAGAAGCGCACTGCACTACAGGGTACCTTACACAACTACCGTTGCAGGGGCACAGGCCGCAGTTACGGCCATGGAAAGTATGAAAGGAAAAGAGATGAACATTAAATCAATTCAGGAATACCATACGTTAATTAAAGGTTGGAGCCCCCAATAGGAAGAGGCAGTGGGAAGCAAGAAGAGACAAGAAGAGGCAAGAAGAGGCAGTGGGGACGGATCTTTTTGCCTTTTATTTTTCACTATTGCTGCAGGCACTTTTAGGTACTTTCTTCTATCCCTTGCCTGCCAAATTATTACCTCTGGACGATTTGCTGAGAAAGGCAAAAAGATCCGTCCCCACTGCCTCCCCGTCCCCACTGCCTCCCATATTTAATCCTTGCATGATTGGGTATGCTTTAGATGGCCACAATTTTTGGGTGGCATCGGAACAAAAAATCTGAGACTGCAAGGAGAAGGGCAAATGGTTAAAACCGTGCTGATTCTGGGCGGCGGAACGGGTGGGGTTGTGGCTGCCAATGTGCTGCGCAAGACACTGGCAGAAAAGCACCGGGTGGTTTTGGTTGACCGGAACGAGCACCACTATTTTATGGCAAGCTATCCCCTGGTGATGGTAAACCTGCGCCGGCCGGAACAAGTTACGCGAAAGCTGGAGAATTTGCAGCAAAAAGGAATCCAGTTTGTCCAAACCCAAGTGACTGGGGTAAAACCCAGGCAGCGGCGTGTGGAAACGGGTGAAGGATCTCTTGACTATGATTACCTGGTGCTTGCACTGGGGGCGGAACATCATCCGGAAACGGTGTCGGGCCAGCTTGGGGAAGCATACAACCCCTACAATTTTACCCAAATCTCCCGGCTGCGGCAGGCATTGTCCCGCTTTAAGCGGGGTAAAATCGTCCTTTTTCTCTCCAGTGTGCCCTATACCGGAGTGATCGCGCCCTGGGAGATCATTTTTCTCCTGGATGCCTACTTCCGCAGGAGAGGCCTGCGGCACCAGGTAAAGTTGACGCTGGTTACTCCCGAAGCATTACCCCTGCCCCTGGCGGGGCCGTTAGTAGGAGTAAGCCTGCGCCGTATGATGACAGAGCGCGGTATCCAACTGATCACGCAGGCCAGGATTCTTTCCCTCGACCCCATGCAGCAGTGCCTATTGCTGGACCAGGGCATAACAGTACCCGGCGACCTGTTTATCGGCATCCCTTCCCACTGGGGGCCGTCTGTGCTTTTTGACTCCGGCCTGGTGGTGGATGGTGGATGGGTTGAAGTTGATCCCCACACACTGGCCACCAGGGCTTCCCGTGTTTATGCAGTGGGCGACGCCACCGCAATGAGGTTGCCTGTCAGCCGGGAATGGGCTCCCAAAGCGGGTTTTTTTGCCCATTACCAGGCGGAAGTGGTGGCTCGCAATATTGCCTCCAGGATCGCCGGCAAGGAGCCCACATTTCGCTACAAAGGGAAGGCGGCGGGAGCGGTAATGTTCACCGATTTTGGAAAGGGCAGACTTGCTTCCGTGAATTGTTATGCAAAACCCAGTCCCCAGGTAATCCTGCTCCGTCCCAGCAAGGCAGCTTATTGGTTTAAAGTAGGGTTTGAGAAATACTGGCTGCACCGCTGGTTCTAAAAGGAAAGGGACTCCCCGTCCCTATTGACTCCGGGAAATATATCTTTTCGTCCATGGGCAAGCGGCAATACAGATGCCACAAACGGTGGCATCTACTTCCAACTCCGCTGCGTATGCCCTTACAGTGCGGTAACAGGCTCCGGCGTCAAAGAATAAGTCCCTGCTCATACCGGCCTCCCAGTTGCGGTCCAGGATTGCCTGGCCGGGGCATTTCTTGACACAGGCAGCGCAGTCACCGCACTTTGATTCGTTTACAGGTGCCGCCTTTTCCAAAACAGCATCCGTGAGAATGGTGGTCAAACGAAGGGACGCGCCGTATTGTTCGGTGATCAACAGTGCCGACTTACCGATCCAGCCTATCCCGGCCCGTGTTGCCACAGTCTTGTGGGGCAGGGCGGTGGAGAAAGTATGGGGGTCAAAACCTTCCCCCGTGGGCGGCAGTGGTATGGCCGTGTATCTGTGTTCCTCCAAAAAACGTGCCCCGCACCGGCCCAATTTTGCCAAAAGAGTGTTGGCCCTCCTATACTCACCGTAATATGCATGGTCCGGACCACCCCCGATTTGTCCCACAATCGCCGCATCAAGGGCGGTTACTATGGATACAGCATAGTCCAAACCGTAACGTATTCCCGCAGACAGGCTACTGATTTCGGCATAGCCGACAGCGGAAGCACCTTGTTGCAGCAACATTTTCGTTAATCTGGTTTGCATCCTGTTCGTCTCCATGACGCGCCTCCCCCAGCCTGAATCAAGTTTAAGTATCCTCTTACTTTACTTTCGGCAGTAAGTATGATGATACCTGCCCATGTTTCTTAAGACCAGCCATGCTGTTACTTTTTTTGAGATTACGAAATAATGGTGCAAGTTTCTCGATTTTATAGTAATCTATTAGCAAGTGGTATGAGGGGAGAATCATATGGGAGAAGAGAAAATCGTAACGACAACTTGCGCCCATAACTGCAGCGCCTGCTGTGTTTTGAAGGTTCATGTTAGAGATGGCGTTGCGATCAGGATATCCACGGATGATAACGTAGAAAAGGAAGGTTATCACCAGCGCCGTGCCTGTCTGCGGGGGAGAGCCTACCGGGAAAGGTTGTATCATCCCGCCCGCCTGAAGTACCCCCTGCAGCGGGTGGGGAAAAGAGGGGAAGGTAACTTCAGGAGAATTTCCTGGGATGAAGCGACTACAGTCATTGCAGACCAGTTGCGTAAAATTACAGCCAAATTCGGGCCTGCATCAAGATATATAAACAGCAGCTCGGGCATTGGCGGTGTGCTTGGTGAACGGGAATTCTTTCGCCGCTTGCTCAGCGTATACGGCGGCGGATTCCTCAATTTCCATAATTCCTACAGTGCTGCGTGTGCCATGCCGGCTACCGAGTATACATTTGGCACGTTTCGCACGGGAAGCTCCCGGGATAACTGGCAGCATGCCAGGTTGATCATCCTCTGGGGGCACAATCCGGCGGAGACTACATTTGGCACAAATACGACATATTATCTAAAGCTGGCGAAGGAAAAAGGAGCAAAGATCATCGTAATCGATCCACGTTATTCCGACTCGGCTGCCGCCCTTGCAGACGAATGGATTCCCCTTTTACCTACCACTGACAATGCTCTGATGGCTGCCATGGTTTACGTGATGATCAAGGAAAATCTCTACGACAGGCAATTTGTGGAGAAGTACTGCCTTGGTTTTGACGAAGCGCAGATGCCTGAAGGTATACCCCCGGAAAATTCGTTTGCTGCTTATATTCTGGGCAGCAGTGATGGTACGGCTAAAACACCGGCTTGGGCGGAGAAGATTACCGGGGTTCCCGCCGGAACAATATACCGATTGGCCAGGGAATATGCCACGCTAAAGCCGGCGGCATTAATCCAGGGCCTGGGTCCGCAGCGGCACGCTTATGGCGAGCAGCCGGTCAGGGGTGCGGCGGCCCTGGCCACCATAACCGGTAACGTGGGTGTATTGGGTGGCTGGGCTTCCGGCTGCGGTATTTATACTGCAGCACGTCTGGCGACGTTGCCTTACCATAATCCCGTTAAGGCGTCAATTTCGTGCTTTACCTGGCCCGAGGCGATTTTGCGCGGCCCGGACATGGGTCCCGGCGACGGTCTCAAAAATGCTGAACACCTACCCTGTGGAATTAAGTTTATGGCAAACCTTGCGGGGAACTGCCTGATCAACCAGCATTCGGATATTAACAGCACCTCTCAAATACTGGCCGATGAGGATCTATGCGAGTTCATCCTGGTGGCCGATGAGTTTATGACCTCCAGCGCCATGTTCGCCGATCTGCTCCTTCCCAGCACTAATTTTATGGAAAGAATTGATATAATAGCGCCGTGGTCGTTCATGGAATATATTGTCTTTCAGGATAAGGCCGTGGAGCCCCGCTATGAATGCCGAACCGGCTATGACTGGATGCTTGAAGTTGCGGAAAAGCTTGGGGTGGGTGAAGAATTTTCTCAGAATAAAACCTACGAAGACTGGGCCAGGTACATTGTGGACAAAACCAGGGAGTACGATCCCGCATTTCCCTCCTATGCAGAGTTTACAGAAATGGGTTTTTATGAAAAGAAGATAGGGGATCCGCAAATCGCCTTTCGCGAGCAGATCGAAAACTTTGATGCCAACCCTTTTTCCACCCCGTCGGGAAAAATAGAAATATTTTCGCCAAGGCTTTTCGCCATGGGGAAGCACGACGAAATACCCGCCGTTCCCAGGTACATTCCAAGCTGGGAAGGGCCGGAGGATCCTCTAAAATCTGAATTCCCGCTCCAGTTGGTCGGCTGGCATAGTAAAAGATCCACCCATTCCACCATGTTTAATTCCAACTGGCTGGAGGAAACTGTGCCACATCGCCTGTGGATTAATCCTGAGGATGCAAAGCTGCGTAAACTGGTTGAAGGTGACCGGGTCAGGGTTTTCAATCGGCGCGGTGAACTGGAAATTAAAGTGAAGGTTACCGTCCGCATCATGCCCGGTGTGGTGGCCATACCCCAGGGAGCCTGGCAGAAGCCGGATGATGGGGGGACGGACCTTGGAGGCTGTATCAACATCCTAACCAGCTACCGGCCCACTCCCTGGGCAAGAGGCAACCCCCAGCATACAAACCTGGTCCAGGTGGAAAAAAAGGAAGGTGTATCCCGTTGAAAGGGCAGTACGGCTTTTATCACAATGCGGACAGCTGCACCGGCTGCGGCACCTGTGTCGTAGCATGTCAAGATAAACATAACCTGCCCCCCGCCCTGAAAAGGCGCAGGGTGCTTGCCTGCGAGGGCGGCGCTTACCAAAGGCAGGGCGGGGGATGGGACAACAGTGTCTATGCTTTCTATCTTTCCCTGTCCTGCCACCACTGCCGCACCGCTCCCTGCAGCGCTGCCTGCCCGGAAGACGCGCTGTGGAAAAGGGAGGAGGACGGGCTGGTTTTGCTGAATAGAGAAAAATGTACAGGCTGCCAGGAATGTCTTTTGGCCTGCCCGTTTGAAGCCATATATTTCTGCATTGATTATGAAAGGGCGGGTAAATGTGACGGCTGCCCCGACCTGTTGACCCAGGGCAAGGTTCCAGCCTGCGTTGCTGCCTGCCCCATGCGTGTGCTTGATTTTGGCTCCATGAAGGATTTGCACCGCAAATACCCCCATGCTATCCCGTACCATATCTTCAGCAAGGCAGAAAGAAAAACTGCCTGTAGCACAATAATAACCCCCCACCGGGAAGTCACTGGGGACGGATCTTTTTGCCTATCTTCGCTAAAATTAATTCGTTGAGAGGTGATTATATGGTCAGGCAAGCGAGAGAAGAAAGTGCAACCGGCTATTACCATGTTATGATGAGAGGCAATAACCGGGAGTTCATCTACAGGACAACAAAGGACAAGCATTATTTTTTGCAGCTTCTGAAGGAAGCAGAAAATATTCACCTGGCGGGTTATTGTCTCATGGACAACCACGCACACCTGGTCATAAAAGCCCAGTTGGAGCAGTTGACTAAAGCTGCTCAAAAAATTAACATAAAATATGCCATGCATTATAATTTTCATAATCGGCGGGTTGGACACGTTTTTCAAAATCGCTATAGAAGCGAAGTGGTCAATACAGAACCTTACCTGATGCAGGTATTGCGTTATATCCATAATAACCCGTTAAGAGCAGGAGTGATAAAGAAGGCAGAGGACTACCGATGGAGCAGCTACAAGGAGTATTTGGACAAATGCGTTATTGTCGCTAATGATCAAAAAACTTTTATCATGAATCTTTTCTCAGATAGTATTGCTCAATTTACCCACTTTCACCAGCTAAAAGATAATCATGAATACCTTGATACGAAGGAAGAAATAGATCAGAATAGAACATATTTGGCACAATCCTTAATTACAGACTTTTTACAGAAGAAAGGTATATTTGAAGAAAAACAAATCAGGAATAATGATGATTTAATGGAAGGGTTAATTCTAAAACTGTTGGATGAAACAAAGCTGAGCCACAGGGAAATTGCACAATTGTTGAAAATAAATCGTAATCAAATCCATAAGATTGCTTGTATTAAAAACAAAGGATAAAAGGCAAAAAGATCCGTCCCCAGTGCCTCCTCCCGGTGCTTTACACTGATGTTCTTGTACTCTTCATATTTCTTAATAGAACTACAGAAGAAATCAGGCAACCTATCCCAATAGGTACCCATAAAGCTAGCTGCACAGGGCTATCTGACGCACCTGCTTGAAATATCCATGCGGTCGCTCCGGATAATGCAGCCATATAAACGGCACCTTTGACATTCCAAAGAACTGCTAAAACATAACCCCAGGGTTGGCGCACCCACAACCACACTGCACCTAAAAGACCAAACGATACTACCAGGGACAAATCCAATGCTGATATTATGTTTGTAGGATGCTCTACATTGATGACAATCTCTGGAACCCGACCGGTAAAAATAAAACCGAGAGCCAGAATAATGTGAAAGCTACCGAGCACCAGTGACACGAAAGCCATGTATCCTCCAACCCACTTTACAGGGGTAGTCGACCGAAACTGCTCTGCAATTCCCCTTACATCCAGTGAAGTTAAGCCAAAAATGAGTACGAAGATCGATAAGGTAAACAATGCAGTATAAACTAAAAAAAGGCTGTTAAATGCTGCTGCAAAAAGGTAAAAAGCGTAATTGTAAAGAGTATATAATACCATTCCTAACCAGACCAGCAGGGCACGGGGTGATCCATGTTTCGTAAGCACCATTGAGGTGATTAACAAAGGTACGGCTAAAAGAAGTGTTACCAAGTCATTACCCAACCACCCTGAACTGACCAAAAGATTATCCCGATAAATATCTCCCAAAAATAGCCCTGCCACAGATGCTACTACCATCAAAATACCAATAATGACTGAGAGATTAAATACCGTTTTAAAACCTTTCGCAAACTTGATTTCCATTTTCTTTGTTGCTTTTTCTGTCAATTTACTCCAATTCTCCCTTCTAATCCAATAATCATGTAAATTCCTAACATTATAGTATTATTGGATTGAAGGATCAAGGGATAAGCTTTTTTTTTGGAATTGAGCAGGTTCTACAATGACTGGGGCCTTTAAAAATAATCTAAAACCTATGGTAAGCACCCGGTTTGTCTGCGGTGCTTGTTTTTAAAAATTCAGATACGGCGTCAGTCAGCATTTCGCTTAAAAGTTTCAGGGTTGTGTTGCCTTCCTCAGCGCTTGCTGCTGCGGGAAAACCGCAGTATGCTTGCTCCATACCAATATCTTTAAAATCTTTAAAGCCCTGAGACATTTTACTGACGAGGCTGACCTCGAGGGGACCCATTTTTTGCAACAACTCCTCTTTAACCAGGCCGGGGCGGGCCGCCAGTACAATAGAAGTTTCATAACTGCCGGCATGGCAATCGCCGCTTTTAAATTCTGCAGTTAGCAGTGCCGCCCTTTTTTTACGGGTAAGATCCAGATAACCTACGGGAAGTCCTTGCTCGGAGATTTTTTGGGCAGCACTGTAAATGCCCTGGACGTGTTCTGGTTCGAAGTGGTTGTTAACTATGAACATTCTTTTGAAACCATATTTAATTAGGGAATTCCCAATATCATAAATGATGGCTTCAAGGGTCTCCGGTTGCAGGGAGATGGTCCCGGGAAATGCGCCTGCATATTCCGTAATTCCGTAATTAACATTGGGGAGCACCATGGGAAAAGCTCCTGCTTTTTCTATTTCCGGCAGGGCGCGCCGGATCATCGCTTCTGTGATAATGGTATCGGTACTGAGGGGAGCATGGGGTCCGTGTGCTTCCGCTGAACCGAGGGGCAACAGGACTATGTGTTCCCTCTCTAAAATGTCCGCCACATCGGCCCATGTCAACTCGGCGAGGTAATTGCTGGTTGTCATTTTTAATCCCACCTGCTTTCCTTGATCACTTTTTTATTGATTTTGCCCTGCGCTGTTTTTGGGAGTTCCTCCAAAAACACAACTTTGCGCGGTGCTTTGTAAGGGGCCAGCTTGCTTTTTACGTATGCTATGCACTCACTATCCTCCATTTTAGCTCCATTGTCTTTTAAAACGATAAAAGCAGCGGGAAGGATAAGTCCTTTAATTTCTTCATAGGGGATCACTGCCACTTCCTTAATCTGGGGGTGTTCCAGCAGGCAATCTTCGATTTCCTGCGGAGAAACCCAAATCCCGCTGACTTTAATCAAGTCGTCGGCGCGGCCACAAAAATAGTAATTTCCTTCTTCATCCTGCCGGAACAGATCACCTGTGTTTACCCATTCACCGGCAAAAGTGGCAACGCTTTTCTGACGATCATTCCAGTACATGACCCCGGCACTCCCGCCGCGCACATGCAGTACACCCGGCTCGCCCTGCTCTACCGGTTCCCCATCGCCTCCGAGGATTTTTCCTTCATAACCTTCAATTACTCTGCCCAGGCTCCCGGGGACCACGTGATCCAGCGTATTGGAGAGGTAAATATGGTAAAGTTCTGCTGAACCGATACCGTCCAGCACTTCCACGTTGAACTTGTCTTTCCAGCGCCGGTAAACTTCGTAAGGGAGGGCTTCACCTGCTGAAGTGCAGAATCGCAGGCAGCTTAAATCATATTTAACTGCATCTGGATGCAGGGCCATGGCGTTCATCATGGTGGGGACCTGGATCATGGCTGTGGGCTTGTGTTTTTCAATTAGCTGGAAGAGACGCTCCGGCGTAGTGCGTTCGGGGAAAATAACGGCGGCGCCGCCCACACCAAAGGGGTAGACCAGGGCTGCGTCCCGGGCATAACCGAAAAACAACTTTGGGACAGGTAGCACCAGGTCATCGGAGGTGTAACCCAGGACTTTCAATCCATAATAATGGAAATTATAAAGGGTGTTGTGGTGGGTATGGACAGTCCCTTTTGGTTTGCCGGTGGAGCCTGTCGTAAATTTCCAGAGGGCAAATTCATCGCCAATGGTGGAAGCAGCCTCCAAATCAGAACTGGCCTTGACAAGTAAGTCTTCCATAGCATATTCATTGGCCTTTAGCGAGGTGGAAGGATCGCCTGCGACCAGCATATACTTAAGCAAAGGCGCATTCTTTGCTGCCTCTGCCACGATGCTGTAGGTGGCAGGATCAACGATCACAACTTTGGCACGGGTGTAATTAAGGTAATACTCATAGTCGGCAGCTTTAAGGTACGTATAAACATCTGTGGCAACGGCACCTATTTTCATGATCCCGAACCAGCTGGCAACAAAATCGATGGAATCGTTTAAAACCAGCAGCACCCGGTCTTCCATCTCCACCCCTAACTCCAGGAGTATGTTACCCATTTGATTGGTGCGCTGCTGAATCTCCAAGAAAGTATATTTTTCGTCACCACAGATGAGGGCGGTTTTATTTCCCCGGCCTTCTGTAATATTTTTGTCCAGAAAGTAGGAAGTTATATTAAAATTCTTTGGCATTGTTAACGTTTCAGGAATAGACACGGTTATCCCTCCTATTTTTTAAGGTTTCCCAGCGAAACATCATAGTGTCTGGCCTTATTTGTAACAATTAGCGCATCAAAGAAGGCAGGAATAAGGCAATTTGTGGAAAGAGGATTACCAGTACCAAACCCATTGCCAGGGGCATGATAAACCACAGTGCACCCACGATCACATCTTTCATGTCCACACTGGGTAAAACTGATTTCATGACGAACAAATTTAATCCCACCGGTGGGGTGACCGCACCGATCTGAACGTTGATGGTGAGCATAATGCCGAACCAGATCGGGTCATAACCCATAGCCATGACAGTGGGAAAAAATATCGGCACCATTACCACGAGGATGCTCATGGGATCGAGGAACATCCCCAGCAATATTAAAAGCACGTTGATCATGATAATAATTGCCCAGGCCGGAATATCGAGAGAAAGAAGCGTATTGGCCATCCCCTGCGGGACTCCGAGGCGGTTCAAAACAAATGAAGCAAAAAGACCGCAAATAACCAGGAAAAGAAACATGGCTGTGGTGCAGAGGGTGTTGCCTAATATGGATTGCACTTTCCCTCTTAAATAGCCCATAAATCCTACAATCAGAAATGCACCTACTGCACCGATAGCAGCTGATTCGCTTGGCGTTGCCACTCCGGTGTAAATGGAACCCAGCACCAGAAGACCCAGCAGCAGGGCAGGCAGAACACTGGTTAAAGAGAGCAGGCGTTCCTTAATAGGAACTCTTTCCTGCAGCGGTGGAGCCAGTTCCGGTTTCCTTTTGACAAGCAGCAGTGTATTCAGGCAGAGCAAAGCGAAGAGCATCAGACCGGGGATGATACCCGCCATAAAGAGGGCGCCAATCGATGTTTCGGTGACAACGGCATAGATAATCATGGGAATACTGGGGGGGATTAAAATCCCCAGGGTTCCCCCTGCTGCTACCGCTCCCAGGGCCAGGCGCTTGCTGTAGTTGTTCCGTTCCATTTCACCTACAGCAATACGACCGATAGTTGCCGATGTTACAACGCTGGAGCCGGTTGCTGCAGAGAAAGCCGTTGAAGCCAGGATTGTTCCCATGGCCAGAGAGCCGGGTAACTGTCCCATCCAGAAACGTCCTGCACGGAAGAGACGGTCACCAATGGGTGATGCGGCCAGGATTTCACTCATTAAGATAAAAAGGGGCGCTGCCAGTAGTACAAAGCTGGTAGACTGGGTAAAAGCAATACTGGAAAACTGGCTGAGGATTCTTGGCGAGACAAATAAAACGGCGCCAAGAATGCCGATAATACCCATGGAGACTGCCACAGGCAGACCGGTACTCAAAAGGAGCAGCAGTGCTATTATGAAAAAAAGAAAAATTAAAAACGATTCCAAAGTCATAACCTCCTTTCGTAATTATTTATGCGTGACAGAAGGTTGGTTTAAAGAGTGTGTCTGTTGCTCTTTGTCGTTGAACTGTTGTTCTTCTTTTTCATTATAATCTTTAAAGAGCTTGACCAGGGCCGTGAGGAAAAACTGGAGCATCCCCACCGGACCGATGATATAGACATATTTCATGGGGATGGATACAATTGCTGTAAAATGCCGGGAATCAGCTATTACGTTGCTGGTGCGGACCCATAAATACCAGAAAAAAACAGCGGAGAAGAAGACAATCATAATATTGGCGAACAGGGAAAGCCACCATTGAATATGTCGGCCAAACATGTTGTAAATTAGTTCAACCTTAACATGGGAGCCTCTTTCCAGTGCAGGTGCCAGGCTCAGGAAGACAACATAGGCAAACAGGTAGCGGGACACATCCAGAGTCCACCCTGAAGGGTCCTGCAGGTAGTAGCGGCGGAAAACATCCTGGGCGATGATTGCCATTATAATGAGGAGAAGCCCTCCGCCAAGGAGTAGGAAAGTTTTGTTTATCATTGTTGTTACGCGTTCCAGCCTGAGAAAAAACTTTTTCACCAGGTCTGAGCTCTGCTGCTTCAACAGATTTCACCTCCCGCTGCATCATTTAACTTCGATGCAAAATGAGGACAGCATGTGTCAGCTTAATGCTGCAACAAACCTGACACATGCTGTGTCTTTTATTACTTGTTTCTCAATTTAAAAACAAAGGCAACTTGCATTTAAAAATCACGGAATTCCCGCATGATCTCTACCAGCTGCTCTCCTTCAGGGCTGGAGCTGGAGATGTTTTCAATTTCATCAAATACAGGCTTAAAAGCATCATAATAAGCCTGGCGTTCTCCTTCACTAAGTTCATAAATTTCTGCGCCTGCTTCTTCAAGCTGTGCTATAGCTTGAATTTCTGCTGCACTGATATCAACGGCCATACGGATAGAAGCTTCCCGTGACACTTCTTTAATGATGTCCTTATCTGCTTCGGGGATCTCATCCCAAACGTCGTTGTTGATAATAAAATAAATAGTGTTTTGAGGCATGTTCAGGGAAACCATGTAAGGTGCCACTTCATACAAACGACCGGAAAGAGTCAATCCGGCAATTTGTATTGCTCCATCCAGAGTTCCCTGCTGCAGCCCAACATAAAGCTCGGATGGATCGATGGAAATAGCCGAAGCTCCAAGTGCTGCAATTTGCTCTGCCTGCCAGCGTCCGGCACCCCTTATTGTCTGCCCCCGGTAATCTTCCGGTTCAATTAAAAAACGGTCTGTGTGTACAGTAAAGTTCTGTGTGGAGCAGGGACCCCAGAACAGGAGTTTGGTATTCCGCTGTGCAAAAATCTCGGCTACAATGGGGTGTGCTGCTTCATACAAAGCTTGTGATCTTTCCGGGTTATCTATATCCTGCCCATAGGCAGAAATTGGCTCCATTATAGCCAGTTCAGTTATCTCCCCTGAGGTGGCGCTTGCAGCAGTTAAACCCATATCAATGGAACCATCACGCACTGCATCCAGCGTTTCAAAGATGGTAGCGAGCGAACCTGCATAATGGGGTGTGATTTGCACCCTTCCCTCGGTGCGGCTCTCTACTTCCTCCATCCACCATTTAAAAGGTATGGCAAAAATATCTCCTTCAGGCACAAACAGGCTTGCGTCAATTCTAATTGTTTGTGCCGGCGCCGGTGTTTCGCCTGGTTGCTCGGCCGGATCCGTCGTCGGGGATCCGCAACCGGAGATTACAGCTGCCAGCAGCAGGATAGTTCCGCATGCAACCAACCATGTTCTTAATTTTTTATTGCTCATCATTTTAACCCCCTAAAATATAATTGTTCGGAAAACGTTATAAAAACTCTGTTTTTTTAGCTCCGGCATCACCTCCTGCAGTGTGTTTTTACCAGGGTGCGTCTTCGGCGCAAACCGGCATTGCCGCATTGCTTTTTTAGTTTTTTTGCTGCTTTGATTTCTTTTAGACATTCAATAATATATATGCAAGTTTTATGCCAAAATTATAAAGCGTGGGAATCTCCAGAATACGGTGTTTTATGTTTCGAATATACGTGTTATTGGAACAATTATGTTACAATGCGGAACAATATGTTTCCATTGTAGTGTTTATAATTTATTCTTCTTTCAAGGAATATTCCTTTATTTTCCGATTCAGGCTGGTGTGGGAAACGCCCAGACAATCTGCTGTTTTGCGGGCGCTTCCATATTTTTTTAGCGCACTCCTGATGATTTCGGCCTCAACCATTTTTTTTGCTTCCCTTAGGGGCATGATACCTGAAATTGTCAAAGGGGTTATATTTTGGTCCGTGTTTAAATCGAGGCAATCCATAATTTCAGTGGAGCCAATCGTGTTGGTTTCGGTAAAGACAGCAAGCCTTTCGAACAAGTTCCTCAATTCTCTGACATTGCCCGGCCAGTGATACTGTTCCAAAAAAGCCGCCGCATCGGCGGTTAGCTCGTAGCTTTTACCGTTTTGGGCGACAATGTTTTCCATAAAGTGAAGTGCCAAAGGGATAATGTCTTCCTTACGTTCTTTGAGCGAAGGGATCTCGATCGGGATTACGTTGAGGCGGTAGTAAAGATCCTCACGGAAATAACCACTGTTAATGCGTTCCTTTAAATTTTGATTTGTGGAAGCGATTAGCCTGAAATTCAGCTTGATCGGTTTGATACCTCCTAGACGGTAAATTTCCTGCTCTTGAATTGCCCTTAAGAGTTTCACTTGCAGGTCCGTGCTGAGTTCGCCAATTTCATCCAGGAGCAGGGTGCCGCCGTTTGCCAGCTCGAACAGCCCTCGCTTACCCTCACTGCTTGCTCCCGTAAATGCTCCTGTTTCATAACCGAAAAGTTCTGACTCGAGGAGAGCGGCGGGGATGGCACCACAGTTTACTTCGATAAAAGGACCCTCGGCGCGCAGGCTTAAATTATGTACCATCTTTGCCACAACTTCTTTACCGACTCCTGATTCCCCTGTTATTAAGATTGTACAGTCATTGCCGGCCACTCGGATAGCACGATCCACGACTTTCTTCATCGCCGGGCTGTTCGCCATTACTTTATCATAAGCAATCTGTTTGCGACGTAATTCCATGACTTCCATTCTGTATTGTTCGTTCAATTCCTGGATACGCCTTACACTTTCCCGTAAGCGGATCAGTTCGGTTAAATCGCGAAATGAGGCCACCACCTTAACGATGTTCCCGTCTTCATCATAAAAAGGCTTGCCTGTTACAAGCGCTTCTTTGCCTGACTTAAATTTCTGCATAATCGTTACTTGCTTGCCGCTTTCAAAAACTTTCAAGGCAATTGACTCTGAAATAACACCTTTTGCTTTTAGAGTGCTGAGTTTTTTCCCCAGCAGATCTTCTTTTTTGTGACCTGTAATACGTTTGTGGCTGGCATTGAGGAGGACAATCCGCCCTTCCGCATCTGCTACTCCCACACCGTCATGAATTAAATCAATAATTATCTCCAGGTCAGATAGCTTTCCTTCCAATCTGTCAATATCTTCTTTGGTGACGCTGTGCAATTTGCTTAAAGCAGCCATGCTCTCTTTTAACTTTGCCTGCACGATTTTGAGTCTGTTTTGTTGTAGTTGTTGTGATTTGCCGGTTATTGACTCCAGCATATCGTATATCCCGGAGATTTGATCCTGTAATGCGGAAAAGTGGGTAAAAAGGTTTTCTTTATGCATTGGTAACCAGCCTTTCTGGTAAGTTGTTTTTGTGCAAAAATGTTCCATTAATCAGAACAAGGACGGTGGTAACAGCAATAATCTTTATATACTATTCTTTATTTTTAAAATTTATCCTGCTCGTCCCTTTGCAGGGCTTTATAAAAATATTAAATGGAAACATTTTGTTCATGTATTCAACGTGCAGAAGTTTCGAAGTGATATGTTGAACCAACGCAAAACGAAAGGACTAACATAGGTGTAAGAACGCATTTAGCCAAACGGGACTTTTTGACAAAGTCCCGTTTGGCTAGAATTAATTGTAGACGCTCTTTTCAGTGTTTTAATTAATTGTCAAGGTACGCTCCAGCCATTTCGTCCCAAATACCACAGCAGATGGCATTTGTTACCTGACCGTTTTCCACCGTAATATCAATGCGGTGGTCCGTAATTACCGGTAAGATGACCATGTCAGAGCGATCGCCGTGACCGGAGTGGCCGGTCTGAAAGGTGTAAGTCAAAGTTAATTTGGATTCGTCAGAATCTGAGGGAGCCATCACTATCGACAGCTCGATCGTCTCCTCCTGACCGTCAAACTGGAAGGTAGCACTGTTAATTAGGTATTCCCGTGCGATTTGATCATATTCTTCCCAGGTGTAGTGACCATCACTAACGGCGCTTCCGTCGGATGTTGCGATGACGATAGAGAGCCCCAATAGTATCGTTATCGCTGTGATTACTGCAATAATAGTTCTTAACTTCATCTAACTCACTCCTTTTTGTTAATGCTTGCATTATTATTGACCGCCAACTGCAAGAAAAGGTTCCCAGTCCCTGATAAAATATTTTTAACTGGCAGTTACTACCAGACTACCAGGGTGTATTACCATTCCAGAAAGAAAAGTTCATCTTTAATTAATTTTAATTACGATAGTACTTCTTGTGTTGTGTTACAATACTAATATCTGCGTATAAGTATTTCGTGTTGAGAAACGGAGGGGTTGGAATTGAAGCTAAAACACGGCTTGAAAGGTGAGGCAAGTATGGAAGTCCGTAAGGATAACACAGCTTTAGAAATGGGTAGCGGCAGTGTTCCCGTATTTGCCACCCCCATGTTGATTGCCATCATGGAAAAAGCGGCTGTTACTGCTTTGGAAGGTTATCTGGAAGAGGGAAGCAGCAGTGTGGGAATTAGCGTGAACTGTCGCCACCTGGCGGCGACTCCCGTTGGGATGACGATCACAGCCCGTGCTGAATTAGTGAAAATAGATGGAAATCGGTTGATTTTCAAAGTGGAAGCCTTTGATGAAGTGGAAAAGGTGGGTGAGGGCGAGCACGAGCGTTTTATTGTTAACCTTGATCGGTTTTTGCAGCACAGCCAAAAAAAGAAAGATAAACTTTAATATCTGGGAGGGGGCCTCGGACGACAGAGCTTTTGCCCCTTAAAAGTAAAAGGCAAAAAGATCCGTCCCCAGTGCTTCCCACTTGCCAGCAAATAAAAACAGGGAGGAAATTATGCATTCAGTAACGTTAAAGTATGGCTGTAACCCTAACCAGAAACCTGC
>SLRC01000062.1 GCA_007131175.1 Syntrophomonadaceae bacterium | reverse complement strand
TTCGCTATTACATTTACGGTGGAAACAGCCAGGATAAAAACCCCGGCTTTGCCTAAAAATGGACACCCCCCGTACGGGAGCTAATTATATCATAAAAAGATAAACGGAGCAAATGGAAGGATAATTTGTGAATTTGGCAATACAAAGGAGAATTTGGTAATACCCTGCCAGGGGCTTCAACTCCGCAATTTAATATATGTTGCAGGGAAATATTGTCAAATATACGTACAATACTTACTCTGCTGGGAAAAACTGTTGAACAAGAACATTTTAGGTAATTTTACTTTTTTGTGCAAAAAAGTTATTGCTTTTCATGGCAATTACTGGTATAATACATCCTGACAATAATTGTCGAAATTTGTAAATAGAGGTGAGCAGGTTGAAGTCAACTGGGATTGTACGCAAAGTTGATGAACTGGGAAGGGTGGTAATTCCCATCGAATTGCGGCGAACGCTGGGGATTAACATTAAGGATGCCCTGGAGATTTATGTCGATGAAGAGAAGATTGTGCTTAAAAAATATGAGCCGGCTTGTATCTTTTGCGGAAATGCTGACAATATTAAGCAGTTTAGTGGAAGAATTATCTGCCAGGAATGTGTGAATAAGATGGGAGAATAGGATGCCTGTTCTCTTTCACGAAATACATAATCTCTCACTTAATTAATAGCATTAATCTATCTGTTATTGTAAATCTTAGTAAAGAAAAGCAGGGTTATTTGTAACCCTGTATTTTTTTTATTGTAACTGCCCGGCAGTTAGGAGTAAGCACACAGTAGTCAGAATAGAGGATTACATGATCGGCGAGCCGGCCTATTTGCATTGAACAATCCGGTTCAGGGAGCATGAAGCAAGATTCGTTATCACTCGCAACTCTGCGCCGCTCAGCTTACTGTTGCATTTTCAGACTTCTGATGGTACGGCAACGCTGGGGGCGGCGTAAGAGTCTGAACACGGACTTCTTGCATTCTGAATACCTGAGTTGTCAATTTCTATTTACCTCAAGGAGTCTTGCGACCCTGCATTTCCAACAACCACCCGTATACTTCCTGGCGATTAAGGGAAAAAAAGCGGGACACTTCTTTTACTGCACGGGAAGGGGGTGTGCCCAGCTTCAGTTCCGCATTAAGTTTTTCTTTTACCTTTTCTTTTACCTCGGCCGGCGACATACTGGCAGATGTTCCATTACTTTCCGTTTTCCCCAGGAGGGGAGAAACGACAATGGTTATTTCACCGCGGGGTTTTACCCGGGCATAATATTCCTTTAGTTCATGTGCTTCTCCGTGGCGCACTTCCTCAAATTGTTTGGTCAACTCACGGCAGACAGCAAGTTCACGCTCCGGCATAAGGGATGACAATTCATCCAAAGTGTTCAGCAAGCGATGGGGCGTTTCATAAATAATCCCTGTTTTATTTTCTGATCCTATTTGTTCCAATTCCCAGGTTCGTTCTTTTTTACGACGGCTTAAAAAACCCCAGAAGACAAACCTTCGGGTAGGGTAGCCGGAAAGCAACAGCGCCGCCAGGGCAGCGGAGGGGCCGGGAAGGACAGTAAAAGGAATATTGTGATCATGCAGCCGGCGTGCCAGGGAACAGCCTGGATCGGAAATGGCCGGCATTCCCGCATCACTGAGCAACGCGATGGAAGCCCCTCCCTGCAGGTATTTTATGATACGCTCCTCCTTCATTGCACGACCGGCCTCCCGGTATGAAAGGAGAGGCGCATGAATACCATAGTGGCTAAGGAGCTTGCGCGAACGCCCGGCATTTTCCACGGCAATATAATCTACCGTTTTTAAACATTGGAGGACACGCAGTGTTATATCCTGCAGGTTGCCAATGGGGGAGGCGCAGAAGAAAAACATCCCATTTTTAACGTTAGCGGCCTTTTTTCTGCTTTTCCCCTCCATTATTTCTCCTGCCTTTCTTGTCCTGCTCCTTTTCAACCTTCTTTTTCTCCATCCCTTTTACCTCATTTACGGGTACTTCTTCATGTGCCCCGTTTTCATAAAGTCCCACCGTCACTGTTTCCTTCAAAACATTCAGGCTCAGCACCTTCCCATCACCATATGGTGTTGTAACCTGGTCCCCGGGAGAGGGGCAGCATTTTCTGGTGCACTCGTAGTGATCGGCTTCATAACGGAGACAGCACATAAGACGACCGCAGATGCCGGAAATCTTCGTGGGGTTAAGGGAAAGATTTTGTTCCTTAGCCATGCGAATGGATACGGAGCCAAAATCACCGAGGAAAGTGTTGCAACAAAGGGAGCGCCCACAGGGCCCCAGGCCGCCTATCATTTTGGCCTCATCCCGTACCCCGATCTGGCGTAATTCGATCCGTGTGCGGAATACAGCGGCCAGGTCCCGCACCAGTTCACGGAAGTCCACCCGCCCTTCTGCCGTAAAATAGAAGATAATCTTATTATGATCAAAGGTGTATTCCACATCAACCAGCTTCATTTCCAAATTGTGTTTTTCAATCTTTTCCTGGCAGATTTTCGCAGCCTCATTTTCCTTTTCCCTGTTCCCCTCCATTTGCCGGCAATCTCCTTCTGTAGCAATACGGCGCACCAGGCGAAGGGGAGGCACGATCTCATCATCGCTTACTTCTTTTATTTCCTGGACGATCTCACCAAATTCGAGCCCACGGCTTGTTTCCACGATCACATTCTGAAGGGGCAATAGTTCAAGGTTTCCCGGGTCAAAATAATAAATCTTGCCAGCCCGGCGAAAACGCACACCTACTACTCTTTGCATAATTAGATCACTCCTCTCATCTGCAAGAACAAAACTTCAAGGGCCAGGCGTTTGTTGACGTTGCCCCGCAGTTCAGCCTGCAGTTGTAACAAGGCATTGCAGATTTTCTCATAAAAAAGGGTAAGTTTATTTTGATCATTTAGATCCTTTGTATGCAGGTTTTCCCTTTCTTCTTCCAATATTACCGCTTCGGCACAACCTTGCAGCGTGTGCATTAAGCGGTCACGGCAAACAACTAACACAATTTCCAGTAAGTCGGAAAGATCAGATCGGGTGCTTAATTCCTCAGCCAGGGGGAATATCCCGTCAGCTGAGCCAAGCTGAACCGTGTTGAGCAGGTTCCGGGCTTCAACAAATTTTTCCCGCCAGTCTTCCTCCCGGACCAAAGCCAGGGCCTGACCGGGATTACCTCCGGAAAGGAGAAATAGAAGATCCTGCTTTTCCGTGTGTTTCCCTTCCCGCTCCAACAGGGCAGTCATTTCCTGCGGCTGCAGCGGCTTTAAGGTGAAGTGGGAGCAGCGGGAAAGAACGGTGGGAAGAAGGGCCCAGGGTCTGGCAGTGAGCAGAATGAAAACGAGGTGTGACGGTGGCTCTTCCAATATTTTTAAGAGGCTGTTTGCCGCAGGAAGGGTTAACAAATCGGCGTCTTCCATAATACAAACTTTATGCTGTCCCTCAACAGGCAGGTAATGAAGACTTTCTTTAATGTCCCGTATTTGTTCGATCTTAAGGGATGCGCCCTGGGGAACCAGGCGGAAAAGATCGGGGTGGTTGCCACTGACACTCTTGCGGCAGGAGAGGCACTCCCCACATGGAGGTGCATTCTCACGGCAGTTCAGAGCCTGGGAAAACAGGAGGGCCAGTGTCCGTTTTCCGCTTCCGGGGGAACCGGAAAAGAGATAGGCATGCCCCGTTTCCCCTTTGGCCAGGGAGCGTTGCAATGCTTTTTTTAATAAATGCTGTCCGTAAATGGAATCAAACCCCAATTTATTAAAACCTCCTGGAGAAAGGGGAAGGTAGTTTTAAGCAGCTATTTTTCATCTTCTAAAAAGACAACTACTTTTTCCCAGATTTTTTCATGTACAGCCTGGGGAGTTTCATTTGCCGGAATGATGCGGAAACGCCCTTTTTCCCGGGAGGCCAGTTCCAGAAAACCGCTGCGCACCCGTTCATGAAAGTGAAGCTCTTTTTGTTCAACCCGATCCACTCCGGCAGGCCTTGCCCCTTCTTTTGCACCGTGCACACGCAAAAGACCCTCTTTTGCATCCAAATCAAGGAGAAGGGTGAGGCGGGGGACCAGTTCCCCTGTAGCCCAGAGGCTGATCTTTTCAATAATATCCAAATTCTCCCCTCCGGCCAAGCCCTGGTAAACCAGAGTGGAGTCCCAGAAGCGGTCACTTAGAACCACTTCTCCCCTTTTGAGGGCAGGTTCGATTTGTTCATGCACAAGTTGAGCCCGTGCCGCACTGTAAAGCAATACTTCGCAAGAGACGGTCATTTCGGTGTGGCAGGGATTGAGCAATAACTTCCGGATTGCTTCTCCGATGGAGGTGCCACCCGGTTCACGGACAAGAAGGACGTCTTTTCCCCGTTTTTGCAACCGTTGTTGCAGCATGCGTGCCTGCGTTGACTTACCTGCACCATCGGGCCCTTCAAGGGTGATAAACAACCCTGTGGGTTCACCTTGCTCCCGTTTGTTCATCTTTTAAGTTACCCCGAGATCAGTAATTATTAAAGTCTGCATCCAACAAAATTGTCCCGTAATGCATTACATTAATTCTATCACATTTATTTAAGACATAATAGCCTTCGCTTTTTTAGATCATATGCTATAAATACTCAGCAGTCCGGAGTCATTATAAATTTTAAACCAGGCATTTTATAAAGTGCAGGGCAGGATCGGCTGCTCCCTGAAAACGGGCTTTCCGGTTACGCAGTTGTAAGAGCACTGAGACCATCTCCATGCTAATATACTCTCCCGGTGCCAGCAGCGGTATCCCTGGTGGTGCGCTAACCACCATTTCAGCGCAAATCTTTCCAGCGCTTTTTTCCAGGGGAATTGAAAGAGCGGGCCTTAAGACCGCTTCCCCGGGGGCAAGGGTAAAGGGGTCCAAATTCCCGGCTGCAGCATTATTTCGGGTAAAACAATATGGGGGCAACAAGTTAACATAATCTTTGGTGTTGCCTTTTTTCTCCGGGGCAACACGCCCCACAGCCCGGGCCAGCTTCAAGGGGGACTGGTTAATTTGTGCCGGCCCGCAGACTGCCAGCAGATAATTATCGCCGCACATCTCAACCTGCAGGCAACAGCTCCGTGCCAATCGCCCGGCAAGTTCCACCCCTCCACCCCGGGGTAACAGCAGGGTAGCACGGCAGGGGTCCAGATCAAAACCGGCTGCCCGTACCGCCTCCTCTGACAGCAAACCTATCCCCCCTTCCACCAAAGCGCGGCGCAGGATACGGGACCAGTGGCGGGCTCTGCGGAAGAGTTGTTTCCCGTCAAGGGCAGCCTGGCGCCGCGCAAGATCCATGGAGATCATTACGGGGTAGGGGGGGCTGCTTGTTTGCAGTGCCTGCAGCCAAAAACGCAAGCGTTGTGACGGTAGGGCAGCAGCAAGGTGCAGAAATGCCCCCGGCGTCAATGCGCCAAGGGATTTATGGGCGCTATGCAGCCAAAAATCGGCTCCTGACACCGCGCTATGGGGCAGATCGCCGTAAAAAGGCAAGTGTGCTCCATGAGCTTCATCAACGGCTAAAAGCACGTCAAGGTCACGGCACAGCCGGGCAATTTTCCCTAACGGAGCC
>SLRC01000163.1 GCA_007131175.1 Syntrophomonadaceae bacterium | reverse complement strand
TTCCAGGCTCTATCCCTGCGCAGGCTTTCGAAAAAGTATTAAAAGATCACAGGCTTGTTTTATGCTCACAAATTATTGAGGAGCTCCTTGCCATTTTCGAGAAAAAATTTAACAATAAACTGGCCGGGCTTAAATTATTTATCGATAATCTTTCCTATGAACTGGTTGATACACCAACAAATATTGCACGTGATGATTATCCGGGTATAAGGGATGAGGCTGATTTGCCGATTTTGGCTGCAGCAATTAATGCAAATGTAAGTGTGTTCATTTCCGGCGATAAGGATTTTCTCTCAATCCAGGACGATGAAAACCTCTACGTTTTAACAATCCTTTCGCCCAAGGAATTTGTGGTGAAATTTTAAATCACACAAAAAATGGAAAGGACTGTTGTTACTTAAACAGTCCTTTTACTTTTTCATCAAGGCTTTTCTTATCTGCCAGGCCCAGGTGCTGATATATTTTTTTGAGCACCCAGATATCATGCCCCATTTTTTCTGCTGCGTAACGATCCGGCACTTTGTTTTTGTAGAGCATGGAGGCATGGTAGTGCCGCAGGTCATGAAATCTGAATTTCAATCCCATATTTTTGATCACGCGGTTATACCTGGTTGTAAACTGGTCCGGGTTAAAGGTAAAGACTTGATGGCGGATGGTTTTTTGGTTTTGTTTAATTACTGCCAACAATGCTAAGAGTTTATCCGGTGCCGGCACCTCGCGGACTCCTTTTGAGCTTTTGGGGTCCTTGAATTCAAATTCATATTTATCCTCTTTGAGGGCCATAGCCTGGTCAACTCTGATATAGCCATTATCTTCGTCAATATCGTCCCACTTCAGGGCGAAAATTTCGCCGCGCCGCAGGCCGCACCAGCCGGCCAGCAGGATTGCCGCTTCACATTCAGGGCCTTCTTCGGTAAAGGCATTATGGATATCGGCGAACTGGCTTTCAGTAGGCACAAGGGGTTTATAGTCGTTGGGCTTCGGCAGTTTGACACCCATGCATGGTGATTTGTGTTTAAGGGCGTCACGGAACATTTTTTGCAGGGTGAAGAAATGTTTCCGGACCGTGGTGGGGGAAAGGTCTGGCATTTTTTCTGCTATGTAAGCTTTTACATGTAAGTCCGTCACCTCGTTAACACGGATCTTGCCGAAAAAGGGCTTGAAATGGTTTTCAATATAACCTTTATAGGACTTGACGGTGGTGGGCGCCAGTAATGGCCTGTTGATATTCAGCCATTTATCAACATAAAGGTTCATTTTCATCATTGAGACATTGGACAGGTTACGGGCGGCCACGTCCTCTTCCAACTCCCGCGCCGCAGCTTTAAGCTCTTTTAATCCATCCCTGTTAACATATTTCCTGAGCATCTTGCCGTTTGTATCCCTGCCCACGTGGCCCTGCGCGGGCAGTCTGCGGCTGTATGGAGCTAACGTGTCAATTGCGGAGCTTCGGAAGTAAGTGAGCAGTGCCCTGCGGAGCGGGTTTTGCTGTGTGGGGCGCTAAGGGAACGGCTGGTTGCTGAGAATGGCCGGATAAGAATCACAGGTTTTTGCGTACGCGGGGCCGCGGATGCGAAAATGCCGCAGGCAGGTGAACTGAAGGCACTTTGACCAATCAGTCTTTTCGCACTTGCGCAATGGAGTGAACGTAATGGAGTGTAGTGGAAAGGTGCAGGTCGGTGGCCCTGCGTCGGCCGGTGCAATGGAACGAAGCGGAATGGATGTGAACGGAATTGGAGCAGGTGCGTTTGCTTTGTACCTGTTACCCCTTTGCTGCTGAGCGAACAGTCTGCCCGGTGGTTTTGCGGGCAGACTGGGAGCTTGCCGGCACCTGAGACAGGCGGCCATGGGTTCGGCGGCCTGGCACTGGTGCACCTCCGGGGAACCGCTGATTCTACTCTTTAAAAGTAACTGGTGCCGCCAGCATAAGCAGTCTGCCCTGAGCCTGTCAAGGGCGCCTCATGGCGTGCTTTAGCATCGTACGGCCGGCGCTTTTTACCGGACGGAAGACCCTTGACAGGCTCAGGTTAGGGCAGTCTGCGGCGGATTAAAATTTACTGAAGAACGGATTAAGATAATGCCCCCCGCCGGGGGGTTGGGGGTGTTGCTGAAAGGGGCGAAATACTGTCCGATAACACTCCATTATGTAAGAGCAATAAAAGGCGTATTTTGCCTTCCGCTGCCCTGCGATTACATAATGTGTGTTATCGCTGAGCGGTAAGAGCCCATACCTTTTACCTGCCCCCTGGGGGGAATTGGGGGGATGATGAAAGGCGGGAGCTTCCTTGCTGCTTTTTAAGAGCCCCGGCGGGGGGGTGGGGGGTAGTGGGAGTTACCGTAACCTAAGAGCACCGTGGCCTAAAGGCCACGGTGCGGCGGCAAGCGGAGAACGTGCGGCGGTGTCCTTGCGCAACAGGTGCGCAGCGTTGGCACTAAAAGTAGCGAACCTGCTCCGGAGTCTCTGCAGTAACTGAAGAACTCGACAGCGGAAGTTCGAAATTATATTTCTTTAAAAATCATCAAGGAGGAGAAATTCAAATGGAAGAAACAAAACCTTACAGGGTAATTCCCATTACTGGAACAGCAAGTGAAAGGGACAAAGACACTGAATCCGGACTGGCCAAAGAAGCAGCCCTCTCCCTGCCCCTGCACCGCCCCGAGTTTAAAAGCCGATACTACATTGCCCCGGAAGCAAAGGATGTGGCCGATCCCATCATCGCCCGCTATCACCCCCACCTGAAAGAGGCAGCCATTGCCTACCTGCTGCGCCGCGGCACCTGGAAAAGCAAAGGGCAGGTTGTCACCGGCAGGGCCTTCACCGCCCCGGAGCAGTGGCGCTACTTAAGTGACTGTGACCTGATGCTGATCATTAACGAGACGGTTTGGGACGTCCTGGAGTCCAAGGGCCGGGAAGTGCTGCTGGACCACGAACTTTCCCATTTTACCCCGCCAGCAGCAGATAAAAACGGCAACCTGCGCTGGGCCATCCGGGAACACGACCTGCAGGAATTCAGCGAAGTGGTGCGGCGCCACGGCGTCTGCACCGGCGACCACCGCCGCCTCATCCAGGCAGCCGGCCAACTGGACCTGGAATCGTTAGGCGCACTCACCGCCAGGGACGAAGGCGAAAGCATGGGGGGCGATTATGATGACACAGAAGACGACGACAACGGCTTCACAGAGGATGATGATCCCTTTGGCCACGACTAAACGAAAAACAAAGACGCCAATCCCCAAAGAATCGGAGATTCGCGCCCAAATCAAGCAGTACTTAGAATGGCAGGGCTGGTTCGTTTTCTACCACCTGCAGGGCCTGGGCAGCTACCCCGGCCTGCCCGACCTGCAGGCCGTCAAAGACGGCCGCACTATCTACATCGAAGTCAAACGCCCCGGTGGTCGCCAGAGCGCCAAGCAAAAAAAATTCCAGCAGGACCTGGAAGCCGCCGGAGGCATATATATTCTGGCAAGGAAAATAGAGGATCTAAATATGGTAAAATACCTTTAGCAGTTATGTTTAAGCACTCGCGGAGAAGGGGTTAAACAATTTTAACCCATAATCGGCTAAATGATTGAAATCATCTTCATTACGCGTGGCCAATACTGCAGCGTGTTCCATTGCGGTAGCAGCAATTAATGCATCGGGCAGCTTGAGTGAACGGTTAAAATTGACTTTACTAAGCCGCCGCAGCTCTGCCGCTTTAAGAGCGAGGGAGGAGTTAACTTCAATTATTTCCCCTAAATCTAAAATCTCTCTTAAATCATTAATATCTTCTTCTGTTAACTTCCAGGAAGAAAAGAGCTCTGCTTCTACAATTACAGAATATATGATTTCTTCGTTTTGAGCGGTTTTCATAAACTCTGCAGCCGGTTCAAGTCCGTTCATGGTGTAAACGATAATGTTAGTATCAATGCAGTATCTACTCAAGCTCCGGAACCCCCCGGTCTTCTTCTTTGCGCATACTTAAAATATCAGCAGCAATATCGGGGCGGTTTTTCCACTTGCCGGCCACTTTCTCAATAACCCTTGCCGGTTTTTCTTTTTTAATAGGCTTCAATACGATTTTGTTTTTTTCCGGAATTACCTCTACCAGATCACCCGGCTTGATGTTTGTGCCCTGCAGTATCTTTTTGATTGAAATACGTCCTTGCAGGTCCACCTTTTCCCTGACTGTACCCATGGAAAAACACCTCCTTATCCTTAGTATATCATGATTTGAAAAGTTTGTTGCGAAACTTTTATCCTTTGCGAACAGGTATTTTTCCCAAAGGCTCAAAGACACACTCACTCCGCCAACACCTCATGGATATGGGTGGCGATCTTGTAGTTTACCCCCAGCGCTTCAAAGTGGGCCTTGCCGCAATCGGCTTTGTTGTTTTCATTATTTTTGCGCCCGTCCCGGTCGTGTGTGTTCTTAGTTTCCCGCACGAGATAAAGTTTCTCTTCCTGCTGTGTTACCACAGCCCAGTCCGGATTGTAGCTGCCCAGGGGAGTAGGCACCACAAACCAGCGGGGCAGCTTGCAGAAAAATTTCACACTTTCATCCCCGTCGAGCTTCTCCGCAATTTTCCGCTCCACATCTGAATCAAAAGGCACATAATCATAGGGAGTCCGATCATCCTTGCTCTTAACCTCATAAAGGCGGTTTAGATACCCTTCAATCTCTTCCGCTTCAAAAAGGCGCATTTCGTAATATTGTCCCTGGATTTGTTCATACTTGATGCCACTTACTACCATTTTAATTAAGGTCCGATTAATCAGCTTGGCTGTCTCGGTCATGAAGGCTTGGGGGTTCACCATGAAATCGCCCAGGCGCCCCGACTGTTTCAGGATTGCCACCAGAGTGCCCCGGGTCAGTTCCGTTTCCCGTTGAAGGAAGGCTAAAATATCGGGTAGCTGTCCGTGCCAGTTAACATACTTTGTGCGGCTCTCCCGCACCCTGCCGCCCTCCACGCCTGCCTCACTGATATCCACCTCTGTCTTATCGATGAGAATGCGCACGGGGCGAATCGGATCCATCCTTTTAATCTCTGCTGCAGCCCCGGCAATCAGCTCATCCGTCTTAAACTCCACCGCATAGCGGGTTTTGCGATTAATCTTTTCCCACATAGCCTGAAAATCTCCGTTCAGCTCCACCCGTTTATTGTAGTGCAGGGGCTGCCGCTTACGAGTATTCACCACCCGGTTCCGGAAGATATAGCGCTTCATCTCATCGGTTATGGCGGCCCGCAACGGCACCAGCTCTTCCGGCAGCTCCAGCATAAACCCTTCCTCTTCCGGGACAAACTGATTTGTAATATCACCTTTCCCGTCAAGGTAGCCGGTCTCAACCAGCGTCTGCCAGATCTCCCGGGAGGCCTCCTGTCCGATGGGCTGGTCAGTTTCTTTGTTAATAATACGGGCAAAGGCGATCTGCTCAATCCGCCCGAACTTGAAGCCGCCTCCAATATCTTTCTCCATGTCCGCCTGCAGGCCCCGGGCATATTCCTCAAAGGATTCGCCGGCAATCACGGTGAGCTTGTTGATACTCTCATCGTAAATACGTGCACCATCGGCATTGACAG
>SLRC01000168.1 GCA_007131175.1 Syntrophomonadaceae bacterium | reverse complement strand
GCAACCAATGAATTAAAATGTTCGGACGGCACACGCAAGGATACGCTACCGGCGCGACGCTCATCACCCATATTGTATATTTCCCTGGAAGCAATATAACCGTTTACTTGACCCGTCAGATGCTGCAGCTTGGCGGAGGCCTCGTCAATATCCATAACCTCCAGATAGAGAAAAGCATTTTGGATAATATGACGCTCGCCAACAGGCCTGGAACTTAATTCCCCCGCATCAAAAGCTTCCCCGCTCTCTTCCATATACGCACGGTCATCCATCGGGGCCATTGGTGCAGCAACGGGACTCCCGGCATCCTCGTACATATCTCTTGCCGTCGCACAGCCTGCCAGTGTAGCTGCTATCAGTAACAAAAACAGCACCCCGGCAGTAAATAAAACAATCTCTCTTTTTTTCCTCATTGCAGCAATCATAATCTCCGCTTCCGCCACCCCTAGCTTTGGAAGCTCCCCCTCCTTTCTTTATGAAGCCTTATTAAGAGCTTAATTTATAAACGTTTGAACCGGACAGAAAGTTCCCTCAAATATATTAAACAACATGTCCGGCTTGTTTTTTTATGTTTGGAGGCCTACCCAGTGTATTTTTTTCTCATAAATAAAGCCAAACTGTTTTACCAGGTTCATAGATTGATAATTTTCTTCCTCAATTTGAGCAAAAGGCAATTCACCATTTTCCCTCAGTTTACATGTCATTACCCTGATCAGATCTTTGGCCAAGCCTTTTCCCCGGTACTGCGGTAACACGGTTAAAAAGCCAATCGCACCATCATCATGTGTCAGAATGAAAGCAGCTAATTGATCCTGGTGATAAATACCAAATGCCAGGCCATTTTTTAAACGTTCCTTGATATAGTTGAGCTTGGCAAATTGACTGTATTCATAATGCTTAAAGATAAAATACGCCTCATTTTCATCCACAGGAACAACGGGATGCATCGTATTTTTACTAAACACAAATCTTTCGGGACAGTAAAACATTTGACAGCTAAGCTTCCACCCGAGTTCGCCGTATTTTAAAATAGACGGAAGCATCCAATCTTCAAGGGATGCGAAGTTAAGATCATCCGGGGTTAGTTTTTGCGTCAATTCGTTAAATTCAACATGGTTGTCCGAACTAAAAAATACCCACGGTCTGTCGCTGAACCCACGGACCATTAAAGAATCGCCAATTTGATCAACAGAGTTAATCCCGTATTGTCTGATAAAATTAATAAGGCTAATATTTTTAATACGATTTGCAGCTAATCTTTGTATCAAGTCCTGCATCTAATTGAGCCCTTCCATTTTCAATTTCCTGGCTTAATCCAGTGCGCTCTCAACAAGGGCAGCCAGACCTTCAGCATCAAAGGCACCGACGCGGATGGCCGTAATTGTACCTGTCCCATCCACAGCAAAGGTGGTGGGGAGTCCCCGTACCTGATAAGCACCGCTTACCTGAGCCTGCTCATCCAGCAGCACTGTAAAGGTATAACCTTCACCATCTATAAATGTCTCCACGTCCTCCTTTTTCTCTTGAACATTGATGGCAATTACAGCCACGTCTTGCCCCGATTCATGTAACTCCTGCATGAGGGGCATCTCCACAACGCAATAGGGACACCAGGTAGTCCAGAAATTGATCAAAACAGGCTTGCCCGCATAGTTATCCAGGTTATGCAAATTGTCGTTTAAATCCATTAAACTAAAACTGGGAGCTTTTGAGCCAATACGGGGTGCTTCCTCCACAAATTCTTCTTTTTCCGCCTCTTCACCCGTTCCCTTATCCCCTACCGAAGCACAGCCCATTATGCCGGTACCGATAGAGGTAAGCAGCAGCAAAACAGCAAGGAGCATAATCATTTGGATTGGGCGAAATACCAGGCGTGAAAGTCGCTCCATATTTCCCTTCAAACAAACAACCCCCTCTACCATTATCCATGTAAAATCTCCAGATTCCCACACCTACAACGTTAGGATTGATGTCAGGCGTAAAAACAGGCCACTCACAAGCAGAATACCAAGAATAATTAATAAAACACCGCTCAGGCGGTTAAGCAGGGGCAAATAACGGTTTATGCTCTTCCGCTTGGCCATAAATTTTTCCATGAACAGGGCCACCAGTAAAAACGGCACAGCCATCCCGGCTGTGTAGGCTATCAGATAAACAGATGCCTGCAGGGGGTTGGCCGTAGCCATGGCCAAAAAAAGGATACTTCCTAGCACCGGACCCACACAGGGACTCCAGCCTGCAGAAAAGACAGCACCCATAATAAAAGCACTGAAAAATCCTCCCAATGCCGGAGCACGGGCGCGCACTCGCCAGCTTCGCTCCAAAAACGATAACCGCATAACACCCAGTTGGGCCAGGCCAAAGAAGATAACCACGATCCCCCCGAGTCGATAAATAAGCTCCCTATGGGCTAAAAGTGCCTGCCCCAGCAATCCTGCGGCAAGACCCATGGAAATGAAAATAACTGCAAAACCGCCGATAAATGCTAAAGCAAGGAGCATTACCCGGGTGCGTACCGGGCTTCTTTTATTTTTATCATCATTGCCGGGAAAGGCCAGTGCCCCCAGCGCTCCCAGGTATGCAGGCAGAAGTGGCAGGACACAGGGTGAGAAAAAAGACAAAAGTCCGGCAGAAAAGGCAATAAGAATATTAAGATCTGCTCCTGACATTAATTAGTTCCTTCCTTACAGGATGTATAATAGCCGGAAAGTTATCCCCCTTCCGGCTATTACCATGATGACCAATATGCTTAATATTTTTGTTTAATTCTTCTTAGTATTAGCGCTGACCCAGTTCTTCCAGTTGTACCATGGTTTCACCGATAGAGTCCTTAAATGTGGCTACCTGTTCCGGTGTAAAGCTGCAAAGAACCACCCGCTCCTCATCCAAGCCTGCTTCCTTTAACAGAGACTTAACGCGGCTCACACGCTGACCTGCCCAGTACATTGTCTTCTGGAAGGGGCAGTCATCATTTTCGTCAGCAGCGCAACCGGCAACTATTACACTGTCCACCCCTAGTTGGAATGCCTTTAGGATGTGCGTGGTATCAATCTTGGAGATGCAGGGGAAACGGACCACACCCATATTAGCCGGCTTGTTTTTCATAAATTCTTCACGAAACTCGGGAAGAGCATAAGCACCAAGGGCACAGGAGAGCACCATCACCTGCGTCTTTCCGTTGCGCGAAGCGGCCAATTCTCCGGCGACGGACTCCAACTGCTCCTCCGCTTCCGCAATGTAAGGAGTGCGGAAATCAATGGCCAGGTTGGGACAGACAGTAAGGCAAAGACCACAGGCCTGGCATTGATGATCCCGGATCATCACATCCCCCTCATCGCTCACCACCGGGACATCGTAAGGACAGGTGCGGACACAAGTCAGGCAGTCAGCGCACTTCTCCACAATACGTTCCGCACCGGCAGCGCAACCGAGGCAACGGCGGCTTTCCCATACAGCCATGGCCATTGTGTAACCTTTTTCCACCGGGATAAAGTTGCCGGAACGCTCTTCCGGTGTAAGAATCGGTATTTCCTTACGGGAAATCTTTTTCACCTTTTCTGCCACATCATCAGCCAGCACGGGCAGGGCTTCCTGCTCTTCCACCATGGATGCGGCGAAAGGTTTGCTTTCCAGGTAGTTGTAAATAGCCAAGGCTGCCACCCGCCCATTGGCCATAGCCTTAACAGCGGTGCTGGGGCCATTTACGATTTCGCCACAGGCAAAGACATCGGGCAGAGGGGTTTTCATGGTAAAGGGATCAAAGTCGATACGGCCCCGGTCATCTGCCGGGATCCCGGCCTTACGTACCGCCGCAATATCCGCTGCCTGGCCAATCGCAAAAATAACTGTATCACCGGAAATAAAGTACTTGCTATCCTCGTCAAAACAGGGGTTGAATCTTCCTTCCGTAAAAACAGCCGTGCATTCATGGGTTTCCACTCCCTTGATGCGACCGTTCTCCACGCGGATCCCGGTGGGGCCCCAGGAACAGTTCATCTCCACCCCTTCTTCTTTTGCCTCCTCAATCTCCCATGGGAAGGCAGGCATCTCCTCGGCGGACTCAAGGCAGGCCAGCCTTACCTTCGCCGCACCGCAACGTACTGCCGAGCGGGCTACATCCATGGCCACGTTGCCCCCGCCAATCACTACCACTTCTTTGCCATCAAGGCGGAAATTATCTCGTTTTGCCGCCCGCAGGAAAGTCAGGGCCATGAGCACATCTTCATGGTCTGAGCCAGGCAATGGCAGCCCTCTGCTGGCAGTCAGACCCACCGCAATGAGGATAGCCTTGAATCCTTCCTTGCGCAAATCGTCAGGCATGATATCGGTGCCAAACTCCACGCCCGTTTTAAATTCCACACCAATCTTTCTCAAGTTCTCAATATCCAACTCCACAGTCTCATCAGGAAGACGGTAGGTGGGGATAAAGTTGCGCGGTGCGCCTCCTAATTCATTCTCCCGTTCAAAAACGGTTACACGGCAACCCTGCAGGGCCAGATCGCATGCAGCAATCAGTCCTGCCGGTCCCGAACCGATAATCGCCACCTTCTTGTTCTCATCCACAGCTGCAGGGGCGGGAAAGTCGGCACAGCCAAATTCCACTGCCGCCCTTTTTAATCCACGAATGGAAAGGGATTCGTCAACATTTTGGCGGCGGCACTCATCCTCACAATGGTGGGCACAAATGGTACCGCATACTGATGAAAGGGGACTGGTCCGCTTGATTACCTCAAGGGAACGATCAAAATCACCGATGGCAATAAGACGTAAGTATTCCCTTGCCTCTTGATGAATGGGACAGGCTACCTGGCAAGGGGGCAGGCCTGCAGAACCTTCTTTCAACTGTTCATTGTGGTTTGTCATACCTTTCACTCCTCTTGATCTGATCTAAAAATTTTTTTCTCCTACAAAACTGTTATCCTACTAAAATAAACTTCTATAAAAACCCCTAATTTGGGGATTTTGTTCCCCAAAGCTGTAATAATATAAATTCTCTTCCGGTGCTTTTTTTCCTGCCTCAAAGATTATTTTTTTCTCAGGATCTATTTTAAAAGGGTTTGACAGTTAAATCGAAGAATAAAACATAAACAATCCTGCCAGCGCACTTTAATCTGTCAAGGGGGGAGGGACAGCCATTTCCAGGGGTGGGAATGGCTACAACACAAATGACACTAATACCATTTAAAGGAAAGAAACCCCAAGTCTCTAAAGGAGCTTTCGTTGCTCCCACGGCAATACTTGTGGGTGATGTGACCGTGGAAGAAGGGGCAAGCATTTGGTTCGGCGCCGTATTGCGTGCTGACATTGGTTCTATAGTGGTAAAAAAAGGAGCAAGCGTGCAGGATAACGCTGTAGCACACTTGAAACTGCAAGACAGCCAGGTCTATATAGGAGAGAACGCCACAATTGCCCACGGGGCCATCCTGCATGATTGCACCGTAGAAAAAGGAGCCGTTGTGGGAATCGGGGCAGTGGTCCTCGACTTTGCCGTTGTGGGGGAAGATGCTGTAGTTGCCGCAGGGAGTGTGGTTGCTCAAAACACAAAAATTCCCCCACGCCATCTTGCTGTGGGGGTTCCGGCAAAAGTAAAAAAGGAACTATCCGGCGCCTCTTTGATCTATGTGCAACAGGGTCATCAAATTTATTTCCGCTTGCGGGATGAGTACCTGGACCAGGGCATCGGACGGATAGAATAAGATTATAGCGTCTATATCTTTAACTTTAGCCTTTTACCGATCTTTAAACTTACCCAGCAAATACTGGCGCAACAGGTGCAGGACAACCTGGCTGGCCCGTTCCTTTATTTCCGGGCGGCTTCCCCAAAACTCAAAGCGGCGGCACAATTTGAAGTCACCTGTTTCAAGGGCGATATAGGTCAGTCCTACCGGTTTTTCAGCAGTTCCCCCATCGGGACCGGCGATACCGGTTATCCCCACGCCGATGTGAGCTTTCCCGACGCGCCTTGCTCCGGCGGCCATTTGTTGCGCAACCCCTTCGCTAACTGCTCCCTCACTTTCAATTAGCTGCGGATCCACACCCAACATGTTTACCTTTGCCTCATTGCTGTAAGTTACCAGTCCTGCCAGCATATAAGCTGAACTCCCGGGTACATTGGTAAGGCGATGGCTGAGCAGCCCGCCACTGCAGGACTCGGCAACAGCAATGGTTCTTTTCTTTTGCCGCAGCAGTTGGGCTACGCTGAATTCAAGCCCCTCTTCACCCTCACTGTAAATGGCGTCTCCCAATATTTCACGGATCTCCAAGGCCTTTGCTTCAAGTAATCTTTCCGCTGCCATACCGGTACCAGCCCGGGCCGTAATCCGTAAATGAACTTCCCCACCCTTGGCCAGGGGGGCAATTGTGGGATTGTCCTGGCGCTCAAGCACCTCTTTAATTCGCTCTACTATTACCGATTCTCCCAAGCCAGTTACCCGTAACACCTTTGACTTGAGTACCGCCAGTCCATCTTCATTTTTAAGTTTTTCCTGGAGCAGGGGAATAACCTGATTGTGGAACATTGGTATAAGTTCACCTGGAGGCCCTGGCAGCAGCACAATAATTTTCTCTTCGTGTTCAAGAAAAATACCCGGTGCCGTGCCCCGGTCGTTAAGCAGTAATTTGCCACCCCGGGGGAGGTTGGCCTGACGCAGATTCGATTGGGCAAGGGGGCGGTTTACACGTTTAAAAAATTCATGTAATTTTTCCACCCAAACATCGCTCTGTTCAAGGGGCAACCCCAACACCCGGGCCACAGTTTCCCTGGTGATATCATCATTGGTAGGTCCAAGTCCCCCGCTAAAGAGAATCAAATCGGCACGCGTAAGGGCAAGGGAAAATGCAGCGGCCAGCCGCTCTTCATTGTCCCCCACCACTGTCTGGTGATAGACCCCGATTCCCAGCCCGGCCAATTCCCTGGCCATTGCCGCTCCATTGCTGTTAACAATCTGTCCCATAAGCAGCTCTGTGCCTACAGCAATAATTTCACAACGCATCAGGCGCTACCTCCTTTCAAAATAATTTTTAATTAATTAGCCCCAGAACATTTTACCATATATAATTCCATTTCAATACCACGCGTTTATTCGCTATAAAGACAAACACCAGGGTTCGCCCTTATCCTTGCTTAAAACTATATTCCGTATTATGAAATATATTTCTATAATCGGAAAATTTCAGCTATGACAAGGCTCATTTTTCATATCGTGGGAAATCTTGCACAATAAGACCCAGCCTAAGCCCATAGATCCGTACAGAAAAACCGGCCTGGAGCTCATCCAAACCGGTTCTGTTATCTAAATAAAGATTGATTTTAGCAGGTTAGCATTCGCCTAAACCCAGCCGCGCAATTGCATTGCCTCTGCTACCCTGCGCACAGCCACGATGTAAGCTGCCCGGCGCATATTTAACTTATACTCGCGGGATATATCCAAAACAGAATCATATGCAGCCGTCATCTTTTTATCCAGCCGTTCATAAACTTCTTTTTCCTCCCAGTAAAACATGTTGAAGTTTTGCACCATTTCAAAGTAGGAAACGGTTACACCACCGGCATTACACAAAAAATCAGGCAGCAGGTGAACACCTTTTTCGTACAGTATGGAATCCGCTTCCGGTGTTGTGGGGCCATTGGCAAACTCCGCTACGATAGTAGCCTTAATACGCGCTGCATTCTCAACGGTTATTACATTTTCCAAAGAGCACGGGCAAAGTACATCCACATCCAACTCCAGCAGCTCTTCCTGGGTAATATACTCTGTTCCAGGATAATCTACAACCGAACCGGTCACGCGCTTATGTTCGTTCAGCAAAAGGGGATCGAGGCCCATGCTGTTATAAGCTGCTCCTTTACTGTCACTTACAGCAACGATACAACAACCAAACAGTTCCCGTGCCAGGGAGCCCACATAAGAACCGGCATTGCCGAAACCCTGAATTGCAAGGGTAGCCCCCCTTAGATTTAACCTGCAGTGGCGGGCCGCTTCTCGAAGCACATACAAGCCCCCACGGGCTGTGGCGTCATGGCGCCCGAAAGAACCACCGATACGCAGCGGTTTTCCCGTAATAACACCAAACTGATTTTTCCCTGCTATTTTCGAGAATTCGTCCATCATCCACGCCATTACCTGGGGATTCGTATATACATCAGGGGCAGGGATATCTTTGTCCGGCCCGATAACATGCCAGACCCGTTCCACATAACCACGACTCAGACGCTCCAATTCTCCCGGGGACATCTCTTTAGGGTTGCAAATAACTCCACCTTTACCTCCCCCTAAGGGCAGCTCCATTAAGGAGCATTTCCAGGTCATCCATGCCGCAAGTGCTCTTACCGTATCCGCAGTTTCATCAGGATGGAAACGAATACCACCCTTGGCCGGCCCTAAAGCTGTATTATGTATTACCCTGAACCCTTTAAAAACCTTGATGCTGCCGTCATCCATACGCACAGGAATGGAAACATGAATCTCCTGCATGGGCTCACGGATAATCTCCCTTATCCCCGGATCGACATTCAAAATGCTGGAACAATCGTCACATTGTTTTTGCGCCATAACAAAAGGGTTAACTACTGCTAGCTCCTCGACTGCCACACCCTGCGATTCCATTCAGGTCACCCCCAGTCACATTTTATGAAAAGTGCCTATCTTATCTTGAAACTGTTTTCACATGGTGGAAAAGTTTCTATTATTATATTAGAGGGCGGGTAATGATGTCAACATAAAAAAGTAAATAAATTGGCTTTCTCTACAAAAAAAAAATGGCCTATTGGCCATTATAACCCATTTTATGGGATATCCGTTTTCCAGTCTCCTGAATTAAATCCACCAGCTCATTTTTCATATAATACGTAGTAATTCGGGTACTGGGTCCGGATATGCTCACGCTGGCAATGGCACTTCCTTCATGATTGAAGATAGGAGCAGCAATGCAACGAACATGTTCTTCCCGCTCACCCCAGTCCACAGCATAACCATCCTCACGTACCCGCTTTAATTCCTTGCGCAGGTTCTCCAAATCAGTAATTGTTTCATTAGTATATTTAACTAAATCAAGCCTCGCTATAATTTCTTCCATTTTATCCTCCGGCAAGAAAGCGACCAGCGTCTTGCCTGAAGAAGTACAATGAACAGGCCCCCGGTTCCCCACCTGGGCCAGCATTTTTACAATAATTAAATTCTTCGATTCTACCTGATCAATATAAACCACATCTGTTCCATCCAGAATGGCAAGGTTTACCGTCTCATTACAAGTTTCCACCAGCTCTTCCAGGAAAGGCCTTGCCACAGTGCGGATATCAGAATAGTAAAGAACGGAGGTACCTATTTCCATTAGTTTGAGGCCGAGTCTGTATTTGTTATCATCTTCCTGCTCCACATAGCCACGGTGCATGAGCGTGGAAAGGAGACGGTGAACCGTACTTATTTTAAGATTAACTTTTTCAGCCAGTTCAGTCACGGTAATGGGAGACCCCTCACTGGCCATTATTTCCAGGATATTAAGTACCCGCTCCACTGATTGAACATAACGGCCATCACGCTCTTCAGCATCCCCGTTAGTTTCAGGCTTATGATCCATTACTTTCTGCACCGTTTCAACAAGTTTACCCGACTTCAACTTAGCACCTTTTTCCCCTTTACCTCCATACTCGGCCTTCTCCCCTGCCTCAGCATTCTTCATTATAATACGTTCCCCATTCTAATGTGAAATATATTTCAAATTCCTGCCCAGTAAGATTGTAATCAAAAAAGGAAAGCTTTGTCAAGAGACGAAAAAAACTAAAACAATTAACAACGTACAATAAGTATGCTAAAATATCAGTAGAACGCAAAGGCAGGCAAGATAATGGACAATATTGAGCTGGAAAGGCTATACAAGGAACATTTCCCCCGGGTATATCGCACAGCCTATTTTGTTACCGGCAACCACCAGATGGCTGAAGATGTAGCCCAGGAGGCTTTTTTAAAAGCATTTACAAACCTGCACAAATTGCAGGAAAGGCATAAATTTGGTTCGTGGATTAACGTTATTGCTTCAAACCATGCGGTGGATATTTTACGTAAAAATAAAAAGGTTTTTTTCACAGACAATATGGAGACATATGGTGGAGAAGCGGTAGATGATAACCCTACAGAATGTTGGGACAGAAAGGAAAAAATGGAGGAAGTAAGGAATGCGCTGGCACGGCTTGAACCGGAAGAAAGGGAAATAATTGTTTTAAAATATTTCAACGAACTTAGCATCAAAGAAATCGCAGCGTTGATAAAAGCCCCATCCGGAACGATAAAATCACGCCTTTTCCGTGCCCGTGATAAAATCCGCTCCATATTGCAACCTCATTACGGTGACAAACGTCCGCTTAATAAGGAGGACAGTCTGCCACTAAAGTTTTAACGAGCAGTAATGTCCAAGGGTGATAGCTTATGACAATTAGGGAAAATAAAAAAGTCGATAGCATGCTTTTCCATTATTATCGGGAAGAAGCAAGCAATATGAAAATCCCGGATCAGGACCGTTGCTGGCAGGATCTGCAGAAACGGCTTGAGGCTGGTAAACAGGAACAGGATCTGCCAGATGCATTTATGGCTCCCACTGGGTCTGAGAAAAAAGATTCTCCATTCCAATTTTTAAAGAGATACAGAAATCTCACTGCCCTCGCTGCTGCCTGCTTTCTTGTATTCATGCTCCTTAGTGGAATGCCCCCGGCCCAAACACTGCGCCAGATGCTCACCGGCTCGCCGCCCCAGATGGGAGCAGACAGGGCACCAGAAATGGGAATAAAGGGTCTGGCAGAAGAAACTGAGTTGCAGGTCTTGACACCTGAAGAGGAAGGGGATGCTGACAGCTTTGGTATTATGCAGCAAGACATACCACCGGGAGCAGGTGAGATGGAAGGGCTTCTTCCTGAAGTTGCACCAGCAGATGAAACGCGGGACCTTTCCTTTAACGCATTTGAACAGTTTTATATTTCCCTGCAGGAACACCGGGAATTTGCACCAGGGGATATCTACTACCTGTCCAAGACACCCGAAGGTTATGTTTTTAGCCTGGGGGTAATTACAATAACGGATACATTCCTTTTAAGATTAAACCAGGAATATACCAGCCCGGAGGGATCCAGTTTAATATTGCAGCAAAGCTTCTATCCGAATATGCTTACAAGAGAGGAGTCAGAGTCTTCCATTGAGTCCGGCTACCATTTCTTCACGCAAAATGGCTCTTGGGCCATGCAGTGGATAAGGGATGACTCCACAATTGCGCTTAGCGGTCCATTTAATGAAGATCACCTCTTAGCCATTGCCGAACTATTGGTAGCCCTGGAGTAAGGAATATATTTATTTATAGATAACCTTGAACGTAAGCATTTAAAAACCGGCGTGGAGCGCCGGTTTTTAAATGCTTACGTTTTATTTGCTCAAAAACACAACTGCGTTGGTTAACAAATCTGCTGCTGAAACTCCTCAGCGGGAGATTGCATGATAAACAATGGTGTAAGGGCGGGCTACCCTGGAAAGATCAACACATACAAGGTCATAAGGGTTCGAGATAACCTGTATGGTTGGCTGCCCGGGCAGCGGTTCTTTTGACTCAACGGTTACACGCCAGTTCGAATCTTTCCACATGATGCTCCTTATTTTAACATCGTATCCCCCGGTTGGTTTCCAACCCAAGGAGCTTAGAATGTAGACTTTATTATCCAGCTCCAGCGATGTATTGATTGATTCCTGCCTTGATGTTTCCACCCATTGAAGCACCGGCGACGACAAATCATCACCTATTTTCAATTGACGAAAAGGTATATAATTCTTGCTTTCCACTTCCACAACTCCCTTTTCACCATCCCATTTGACCTGCAATCCAAATATTTCGGAAACAATGCGCAGCGGCAACATGGTGGTTCCAGCCACGATTACCGCCGGAGTATCCACTTCCATAAAATCACCGTTAATTTCAATCATGGCATCATTAACATGCAAAACTATTGTTTTATCTTCAAAGGCTGTAACAACAGAGCCCCGTTCACTATCCCAGGCAATCTTTGCCCCCAGGGCTTCTAAAAATGGGCGAACTGGAACTACCAGGCGTCCATTTTGAAATTGTGGAGCTACGTGAAAAGATATTTCCTCGCCATTAAAATAAACCTTTACTGTTTCTGTATCCCCAATATCCTCCATGGCAAAAGCGCAGGAAAAAGAAAAAAGTACAATGAAGAAGAAAATAAATAAAGACGTTAACTGCTTAATGGACATTGCACCCCCCACCTGTCATTAAATCTTCTTAACAATATTAACGGATTAAGGAAGAAAAAGGGTACTACCTGTTGTCTCCCGATTGATAAATTTATTATTATTTAATTTTCAATGGCAGGATATCTGTCCTGTAAGCAGAACGTTAAACTACATTCACAAGAAAGGTAACACACATGCACCTTTCCATATTTGCAAACAAAGAAATATGTCAGGGATTTTACAGAAGTATGCCTATCTGCCTGGGATATTTTCCTGTGGGATTGGTATTTGGGGTAATGGCTGCAGGGACAGGAATGAATTCCCTGGAAACAGCCCTCATGTCCATCCTTGTTTATGCCGGCTCAGCACAGTTTATCACCGTTGGTATGATGGCTGAACAGATTGCTGTTTTTACCATTATCTTTACTACGGGCCTCATAAATATGCGCCACCTGCTCATGAGTGCCGCCCTGGCACCATATCTGTCCCATCTTACCAAATTGCAGCAGGCACTTTTCGCATACCAGCTTACTGACGAAACCTTTGCTCTCCACAGCCTGGATTTTAAAATTGATAAAACTCCTCCTGTTTTACGTATTCTTGCCACAAACATGACAGCTCACTTTGCCTGGGTAGCAGGGAGTGTTGCCGGTTTTTTTACCGGCAGCCTGATTACAGATCTGGAAATGCTGGGCCTGGATTTTGCGCTGCCCGCAATGTTCATATTTTTACTGGTAATTCAGCTGGCTTCCCTGAAATATATCCTGGTGGCTCTGTTGGCCATAACTTTATCTCTCTTCTTTATCTCTTACCTGGGTGGCCATTGGTATATCATCATTACAACTTTAGTTGCCGCCACTGCCGGTCTGTTTTTGGATAAAACAAAAAGCAACACGGCAGAAGGAGGGGTTAGAAAATGACCCCTTATTCGGGAAATACTATCCTGCTCATCCTGGCCATGGCTTTGGTCACTTACCTTTCACGGGTAGTGCCCCTGCTGCTCCTTTCCCATCGAACGTTACCTCACATTATGAAACGTTGGTTATCCTATATTCCCGTGGCTCTGTTGGCTACGCTGCTGGGGCCGTTGCTGTTTCTGCCACACGGAAAATTTACTTTGAACATATCACACAACCCTCATTTTTGGGCAGCCCTCCCTGCTCTTGCCGCAGCTATCATCACCCGCAACATGTTCTTAACCGTGCTTATGGGCATGGCCTTTACAGCATTAATCCGCTTTTTAACTGCTTAAATTAAATTGGCAATTGAACATAATAAAAAGGGCAATGCTTTTTACCCCATTTGAAGGGGAAGCCTTCTTTTCTATTCTCAAAAAACACATGGAAGATTAATATTATAGAAGTAACTCTAAAAAGTTATATCACCCTACATAAACAGGCTGTAGCCGGGTTGTTTTAATACACCACACCTGTTATAATAGGACTTGCAAATTGAATACGGGCCCGTAGCTCAGTTGGGAGAGCGCTAGAATCGCACTCTAGAGGTCAGGAGTTCGAGCCTCCTCGGGTCCACCAGGAGTAATGTCCTATGAACACCCATTTTATCGGCTTCCACAGGGTGTTCTCTTTTTTTGTAAATATTCATTTTCTAACACTCTCCCTGCTACGACCGTTGAGTTACCGTTGAGTTGAAACTAACCGCCGATCTTGTCTAAAATTAGTTCTGCTTTCTTTTCAGCATCTATGCGTTCAGCTAAAGTAAGTTTGTCATCAAATTCTTCGCCGTTTTCCAATAGTTTTTCAAAAATATCTCCAATGTTAGGGGTATTCCCACGGGGAACATGAACATATTTGCGACGGGAAAAAGCAGGATCCTGGTGGCCTAATCTCTGAGCTACATACGCATCATCAACACCGGCAAGGATAAGCAACGTGCAATGTGTATGCCTGAAGCCATGTAGGGTTATAGGCTTGAGATTATTGCTTTCGATAAATTCCTTCAATGTATCGGCTATATTGTCGCCCCATAAGGGTAACCCGTTACGTTGACAAAAGACAAGGTTTTTATCATGATACTTACCAGGGTTTCTCTTTTCAAATTTTCTACGCTCTTTCATCTGCTCTTTTCTTAACTGTTTTAAAAATGCCATGTCTTTGTCGGTGATCTTGATATAGCTTTTTGGCTTACCCTCTTTTGTTGTGTTAAAGAAATAACCCTTGTCTTCGTATATTTCTTTCGTGCCATAGTGGATGGACGAGTGTACCTTGATAACTTTTTGATTGTAATCAATATCATCCCACTGCAAGGCAAGTATCTCACTGCGACGCATACCAGTTCGAGAAGCAATATAAACAAATGGGTAAAGTATAACTGTCTTTGCTTTAAATAATGCCAATGATGATTTAATTTCTTCATCTGTAAAGCCTAACTTCTTTAATGCTGCGACATTTTCGTCTTTCAATTTCTCTTTTTTGGGTAAACGCCTGTAAGAGTAGAGTCTTTCGAGTAAAGAGAGCAACATGTTTAATTCTTGAGCGCTATAACAATTAGTTACGGCAGAATTGTTGCTGTCCCTTAAGTTCTCTTTCCTGCTTTGCTTGATCTTCTTCCATTTTACAAGCCTAGCCGGGTTGTAAGGGATCAGCATATTATTTTTTTCCGTCGCACTTTCTAAGACAACACTGATATAAGCCAAGTGTTTCCTTACCGTGTTTGGGTTTAAGCCGCCTTTAACGTTTAATCGCCCATTTGCAAGTTTGATGCTAATATAATCGTTTATGTGGTATGCGTTGACTTCTTTTAATAGCAAATGGCCCATTGCAGGAATAATATGGGTTCTAAGCGCACGGCTATACTCTTCCCAGGTGTTACGCAGCATCCTGTTTTTCTCTATCAATATCCACTTTTTTGCGTACTCCTCAAATGTTAATTTTGAGGCATCCTGCATTACAATCTTGCCGGGATTAAACCGGTGAGCAGACCTAAAGCCTGCATGATTACCGGGAATATGAGCGGGGTAATCGTCAACAGGATAGCAACGATAATCGTGCCGCTCATCATATTACCGTAAAGACGTACCGCAAGTGCCAGGGTGCGGCTCAGTTCGCCGATAATATTGAAGGGAAGCATGAAGAAGGTCGGTGAAACATCCATATCAGTGACTGCTTTGCTGAGCTAATAACCGGTAAACTTAATCATCGAAAATGTTTTTTTGATACATTTTTGACTTTTCCATATTGGATGTTTTATAAAAAACATCAATTTGCAAATCCCCTCAGCTTAAAAAATACCTGCGAGCACATACCTGAAGGGCTGTTTGATGATGCAAGAGTTTTACAGTAACAAAGGGGAAAACATAAAGTGGGAATATTGCTAATAGACTTCTGCGCATTTTGTTTGATAATTTGATCATATATAAAGCAATGGTTAATACCAGATAAGGGTACAAGAAAGAAAATCATAGTACGGCTTCAAAAATTCAAATATTGAGGAGAGATGTCCAAATGCAAATGGATAAAGGGCCTACCTTACCTTCCGAACTCGGCGCGGTTAGCATTGCCGACGAAGTTGTTTCCGTCATTGCCGGCCTGGCAGCCACGGAAATTGAAGGAGTAGCAGGCATGAGCGGTGGTATCGTCGGGGGAATTGCTGAAGCCCTCGGTCGCAAGAATCTATCCAAGGGTGTAAAAGTAGAAGTCAGCGAGCAGGAGGCAACTATTGATCTATCCCTGATTGTGGATTATGAGACCCGTATCCCCGATGTTGCCTGGGCGGTTCAGGATAAAGTAAAAAAAGCCATTGAAACAATGACTGGCTTAGCAGTGGTGAATGTTAATATTCATGTCCTGGGTGTCAGTTTCACGCAAGAGACAGACGATGAATCGAAACCAGAAGAAAAAGGTATCTAATAACTACAAGCTGGCCTGCTGGAAATGATGCGGCAGGTTGGCTTTTTTTCTGCAGAAGGGAGAAAGATTAATGACAGGTATACGGAAATTCTTTACTGTTATTGGAATACTGCTGTTGCTCGGTGGTCTGTTCTTTACAGCTCTTACACTGGGGGTCTTTCAGTGGGGCAGTTTCCTCGGTTACAATCTCGATCACCTGGTTAGGAATTACAGTTATACCGTTTTTGGGTTCCTCATTTCGTTAGTGGGAATTTTGTTAATTGCCCTGTTTGCTTTCAAGCGTAACAATGCGCAGGGGGATGGTGCAAAAAAAGAAGGGGACAGTATCGTAAGCTATACAGAGATCGGGGAAGTGCATACCTCTTTTAAAGCTGTGGAAAATATGGTATTGGCTGCCTCTCGGAAGGTAAACGGCATTTCTGAGGTGACTACACGCATAGACTCTACGGAGCAGGGCCTGCTGATCCATATCAAGTTGAAAGCAATGCCCGATATTCCTATCCCCGGTCTTGCAGGAGAATTACAGGAAAAGGTGCGGAATTATGTGCAGGAGATAAGCGGCTCAAATGTCAGCGAGATAAAGGTGCTGGTAGAAGACATTGTCCATGATAAGTTTCAGAGAACTCCCATTAAAGGTGTGAGATAATGCGCGGCGATAATAATGATTTATTCAATAAGCACGGAGGAAAGATTGCCGGCGGCTTGATCGGGTTGGTCCTGGCCTTGTTGTTTGTCATTTTCGGCTTCTGGCAGGGGATTCTCATTATTGCTTTCATCCTGGTCGGGGCCTTTCTGGGCAGCCGTATGGGGTTGTTTGGTGAAATCAAAAACCTGTTGAACGGGTTATGGCAAGACCGGAAACGATAATGTAAGGCGGCATATGTGAGGTGCGGACTTTGCGCAGCAATGGAGACAAAATGCAACTTATAATTGGAGGTAAATGACATGGGAGATAAAAGCCCAAAGAAGCGGGAGAAAAAGAAGCAAACAGCTAAGAAAGTTGCTGCACAACCCACAATTCAAACTGAAACAGTTTTAGTAAAGAAACCCAAAAAATGATAAAAGCCCAGACGGCAGTATATTTTAGCGCTCTTCACTTAAGGCAGCATATGCCAACAAAAAGCCTCATAAAGCAAGGGGCTTTTTGTGTTCTAATAAAACATATAGTGGAATTAATACTAGAATTCAAGCATCCCGTCTGATGTTAATTGGCCTTTGGCAGGCCATTTGCGCGGATGACAAATTATTTAGAGCGCAGTGTAAATTTATAAAATATTGGTATCACAGAAGGCACTGATTATTGTATAATGTAAATGCTCAGGAGTCAGTACATAACCAAGCATAATATAGGATTCGGTGGTTCTTAATATTGGAGTGGAGATCGATGTCAGAAAATAAGCCGCTTGGAAACAGCGCGGAAAAGCTAAATATGGGTACAGTGTCTGCCGTCCGCGGCAGTGTGGTCGATGTCCTTTTCCCGGCCAGGCTCCCCCCCGACCGTACAAGGCTTGAAGCAGGGCAGGAAGGTAGCATCGTGATCGAGGTGGTCTCCCACCAGGAGGGCAGTATTGTGCGCGGAATTGCCCTTTCTCCGACCAAGGGGCTGGGGCGCGGTGCTCCGGTAGTTGACAGCTCTGCCATGCTTCACGTTCCGGTGGGCAAGCAGGTCCTGGGGCGCATGTTTAATGTATTCGGAGAAACAATCGATGATAAAACACCGCTGCCTGAAGGAGGGGAAAACGGGGCATACACCAACCTGCCGCCTCTGTTTCCCGCCGGGTAACCACGGCTGAAATATTTCAAACCGGGATCAAGGCGATTGACCTGCTCACTCCCCTTGAGAGAGGCGGCAAGGCCGGTCTCTTCGGCGGGGCAGGTGTTGGTAAAACTGTATTGATCACTGAACTGATCAACAATACTGTCGGCAAACACAAGGGTGTGAGTATTTTTTGCGGTATCGGCGAGCGTTCGCGCGAAGCGGAAGAGCTCTACCGCGATATCCAGGCAGCCGGCGTTCTAGACAATACGGTAATGATTTTTGGCCAGATGAACGAGCCTCCCGGAGCACGTTACCTGGTGGGACATGCCGCCCTGACCATGGCCGAATATTTCCGGGACGAAACGAAGCAGGATGTGCTGCTGTTAATCGATAATATATTCCGCTTCATCCAGGCCGGTGCGGAAGTTTCAGGTTTGCTCGGAAATATGCCGTCGCGGGTTGGTTACCAGCCAACCCTGGCAACTGAGATCGCCGCACTGCAGGAACGCATATCGAATACGGCTACGGGAGCCATTACATCGATCCAGGCCGTTTATGTGCCGGCCGACGATTTTACCGATCCCTCGGCTACCCATACCTTTGCCCATCTTTCTGCCTCGATCATCCTTTCGCGCAAGCGGGCCAGCGAAGGTTTGTATCCGGCTGTCGATCCCCTGCTGTCATGGTCGAAGATGCTCACGCCGCTTGTTGTCGGTGAACGGCACTACAAGGTAGCCCTGCAAGTACGGCGCACCCTGGCCGAATACGAGGAGCTGAAAGATATCATCGCCATGCTGGGCCTGGAGGAACTTTCGCAGAACGACCGCCAGGTTGTCAACCGGGCGCGCCGTCTGGAGCGCTTTTTTACTCAACCCTTTGTGACCACCGAGCAATTTACCGGTTACAGCGGCCGCGTAGTTGAGCTCGAGGATGCCATTGAAGGCTGCGAGCGAATTCTGAACGATGAGTTCGCCGATCGCCCCGAATCAGACCTTTACATGAACCAGGGAAACAATCCAAAGGACGACGAAGGCTCAGGCATGAACAAATATTTCAGGAAACACTAAGGCAGGTGATGGCAGGCGAAGCGGATCATTTAGATGATCTGACGTACGACCCGGTGATTCTTTAAAGAAAATACAGTTGTCAATATGTGG
>SLRC01000005.1 GCA_007131175.1 Syntrophomonadaceae bacterium | reverse complement strand
TGCTGTCTTGGAACCAGCGGGTGCATTGCCCAGTTTCATGCCAATGGGAACCTCACCGTTTACAGCCCTACGCAGATACGTTATCTTGCACAAAAGGATTTCCAGGATGCCATGAAGGCCCTGGGCTTGAAAGGTAAAAGGGTGCAGGTTATTCAGACAGCCATTGGTGGAGGGTTTGGCAGTAAATTAGACACCTACCCATTTGAATTTATTACCATTCTCCTGGCCTATTATACTGGGAGGCCCGTTAAGCTCATCTATACCAGGGAAGAAGAATTCTTTGCTTCTCCCGGTCGTCAGCCTGTGCGGGCAAAAATTTCGCAGGGTTGCACGAAAGAAGGTAAGCTTACATTCAGGGATGTGGAAATGATCCTCGATAACGGGGCGTACACCTCCTGGGGTGCTACCACTCCCTCTGTAATGATGATGCCCATATCATCCCTCTACCAGGTTGACAACATCCGCTACGTAGCCAAGTGTGTACACACAAACAATATTTACAGCACTGCCATGCGTGGCTATGGTAACCCCCAGGCTACCTTTGCCATTGAAAGCCAGATCGATACGCTGGCAGAAAAAGCGGGAATAGATCCATGGGAATTTCGCATGCTCAACCGTAACAGGCCGGGCGAGGTAACCCCACAAAGATTTGAGGTCGGCAGTTGTGGCATGCAGGAATGCCTGGAAGCGGTTAAGGAAAAATTGCAGTGGGATGAAAAAAGAGGTAAAGGTAACGGCCGGGGCGTGGGTATAGCTTCCCTCATCCACGTGGGTGGCGGTGCGCGCATTTATAAATCGGATGGTACCGGCACAATATTAAAGATTGACGATTTTGGCAAAGTTTCCGTCCTTACCAGCGCATCGGATATGGGCCAGGGATCGGATACGGTAATCGCCCAGATTGTAGCTGAGGAGCTGGGTGTGGAAGTTGAAGATGTGGAAGTAATTATGAAGGACACGAACCTGGAGGTATGGGACGCAGGTGCTCATGCCAGCCGCTCAACTTTTGTGGCAGGGAATTCAGCACTCTATGCTGCACGTAAAGCAAAGGATGAAATTCTGGAATTTGCTGCAGAAATGCTCAAAGAGTCAAAAGAAAACCTGTACATCCGGGACCGCATGGTATATTCAAGGAATAACGCGGAAGTTTCCATGGCTTTGGATAAGCTTCTGCGGGCAATCCATTTCCGCACCAACGGGCGGCAAATAGTTGTCTCCGAGTTTTATGATCCGCCAACACAGATGCTGGATCGGGAAATGAAAGGCAATTTTTCTGCTGCCTATACCTATGGTGTGCATGGAGTTGAGGTGGAGGTTGATCAGGAGACAGGCCAGATCACTGTTCTTAAATATGTGATTGCCATGGATGTGGGCCGTGCCATTAACCCCATGGCTGTGGAAGGCCAGCTAGAGGGCGGTTGTGCCCAGGGCCTGGGTTACAGCCTGATGGAAGAGTTACAGCTGGAAAAGGGTAAAGTACTTAACGGCAATTTCCTGGATTACAAGATCTTAACGTTCCCCGATATGCCAAATATTGAATCAGTGATTGTGGAAACGATTGACGAGAAAGGACCTTTTGGAGCCAAGGGGATCGGGGAACCACCACTGGTGGGAAGTGCTCCTGCCATTGCCAATGCGGTTTGGGATGCCCTGGGAGTTCGTATCCGCGAACTTCCTATCACACCGGAAAGAATTGTTGCCGCCCTGGAAGGAAAAAAAGGATCCTGAACGAATTTTACAGAGTGGGGATGAAAAAATGGACCTTCAATTTACTGAAGAACAACTCCTCTGGAAAAACAAAGTGCGTGAACTGATGGAGCACCAGGTGGCACCCTGCCCAGCGGAGATTGATGCAAACGAAGTGTTTCCTGAAGATATTAAGGAATTGTTTGCCAAAAACGGCCTCTTTCGCACAGTGGTTCAACCTGAATATGGCGGACTTGATGGAAAGCTTTTAACCCTTTGTCTTGTTATTGAAGAGATTAACCGCTTCTGCAGTGCATCATCCATTGTTCTGGGGAATCAGTCTCTCGGGGCCGCACCGATCGTGCTCTGGGGAAATGAAGAACAACGGAGCAAGTACCTCCCCGGTATTGCCAGTGGCGAACTTTTAGCTTCTTTTTCCCTCACTGAGCCAAATGCAGGTTCCGATGTGGGAGCAATGACAACCCGCGCTGTGGCTGATGGGGATGATTACGTAATCAACGGAAACAAGATATTTATCACCCACGCCAACGTTGCCGATGTACAGACAGTTTTTGCAAAAGTGAATGTGGACGGTAAGGACAGGGTAACGGCTTTTCTGGTGGACAAGGGAACTCCCGGATTATCCATTGGCAACAAAGAGAAAAAAATGGGCTTCCGCGGGTCTTCCACCGTTGAGGTTATCTTTGAAGATGTGCGTGTTTCTAAAAGCAGCATGGTGGGCAATATCGGAGACGGTTTCCGTATTGCCCTGGATGCGCTGGATAAAGGCCGCATTATGGTAGGTGGCATGGCTACAGGATTGGCGCAGGGTGCCCTTGATGCTGCCACAGCATATGTGCAGGAAAGAAGTTCCCTTGCCAGGCAGCAGACAATACAGTTTGCCCTGGCTGACATGGAAACGTCAATACAGGCCTCACGGGCACTGACCCATAAAGCAGCCTGTAAATATGATGACAAAGAAAAAGATCACATCCGGTTTTCCGCCATGAGCAAGCTTTTTGCCACTGATACAGCTATGACTGTGACATCCAGTGCGGTACAAGTGCTTGGTTATGACGGATTTAGCAAGGAATATCCCGTTGAACGTTACATGCGCGATGCTAAAATATTCACCATTTTTGAGGGAACAAATGAGGTTCAGCGGCTCGTGATTGCCCGGGACTTACTTGAACAGAAATAGTCAACAGTCACATATGTGATGATTGACAGTTTCTATAAAAAAAGGAGGTAAAGTGATGCAAACAGAGCTTTATCCCAGCTTCATCAATCCATTATTGCTTGAGGTGAAGAAGCCTCTCCCCAAGGTGTTTGCCATTATCGGCGCCGGAACAATCGGTCCCGATATTGGCTACTACCTGAAAAGTGCCATTCCCGATGGCAAGCTGATTCTTGTTGATGTGGTGGAACAGCCCCTGGAAAACGCGCAAAAGCGTATTCAGGGTTACCTGCAAAAGGCCATTGACAAGAAAAAGATGACGGCGGAACAAGCAGAGGCTGTTGGGCAAAATATGGTTTTTACCACTGATTACAATGAGATCAAGGATGCAGACATTGTGATCGAGGCAGCAACGGAGAACCTGACGATCAAACGGAAAATTGTTGCCCAGATTGAAAGTATTGTAAGGGAGGATGCCATCGTTACCTCCAATACCAGCTCAATCCCGGCACAGCGTATTTTCAGTGAGGCCAAGCTGCCTGGGCGCACGACCATTACCCATTTTTTTGCTCCGGCCTGGCAGAACCCCTGCGTAGAGGTAATTGCCTGGGATAAATCGGATCGTGATGTAGTGGACTATCTAACCTGGATGTTCTGCACCACGGGGAAGGTCCCCATTGTAACCAAGGACGAAATCTGCTTTGTGTTGGATCGTATTTTTGATAACTGGTGCAATGATGCTGCTTTCCTGTTGGATAAGGCCACCTCGGTGGAGATTGACAAGGTGGCACAGCAATATGTATTTGCCGGTCCTTTCTTTGTCTTAAACCTGGCCCGGGGCAATCCCATCATTGTGGAAACAAATACATTGCAAATGGAAGAAGGGGAGCATTACCGCCCCGCCAATATACTTCGTTCTGTGGACACCTGGGTTACCGCAAAACGTGGTGAGAAAGTGGAAGTTGCCCCCGATGTTGCTGCCTTTGTGCGGGGCCGGTTGCTGGGAATCCTTTTCTCCCAAAGTTTCGACATCATTAACCGGGACATTGGAACCCTTGAAGACCTGAACCTGGGTTGCCAGATCGCCCTTGGTTTCCGCAAAGGGCCCTTTGATATCATGCGGGATCTGGGAGATGGGGAGGTTAAGAATGTAATCAGCAGTTTCCAAAAAGACAGGCCTGGCATGCCTGGAATTGAAGGGGACTATGCACGTTACCAGCAATTCAAGCGTCATATTCTGGTAGACGAAATTGATGGGGTTAAAATCATCACAATTCGCCGTCCCCAGGTCATGAACGCACTTAGTGATGAGGTCAATATGGAAATCCTTGATGTGCTCAAGGAATTTGAGGCCGACCCGGCAGTTAAGGGATTTGTGATTACCGGTTACGGTGAGCGCGCTTTCTGCGCCGGAGCTGATATTGGTAAGTTCCCCACCATGCTGGGCGACGCTGCGGCCTCGGAGAAGTACGCTGCCGATTGCTCCGTGCTGTTGCGTTACCTGGACCAGTGTGAAAAACCGGTAGTAGCTGCCCTGAACGGCATGGCCCTGGGTGGCGGTTTTGAACTGGCGCTGCGGTGCCATAAGCTGGTAGCCACAGAAGATGCTTTTCTCCAGTTTCCCGAGGTGACACTGGGTATCCTGCCGGGCATCGGTGGTCTGGTTGTACCCTATCGGCGCTGGCCCCATGCAGCGGAGATTTTTAGTGAGATGCTCCGTGTAGCCAAGCGTATGACAGCCAAAGAAGCTCTTGATAAAGGCATCTTTAACAGTTTATCTGCCAGTTACAAAGAACTGATTCAGACGGCAGTAAAAGAAGTAAAAGAAATGGCAGGCAAACCGGTCCCCCGCATCCCTGATGAACCTGTAAAGATTTCACCCCTGGCAAAACTGGAAAATCCCAGCGCCGGCAAGTTGCGGTTAAGCGATGAGGTTGTGGGGATTATCACCCAGGCGGTGGAAGAAGGGGCAGCAGCACCCTCCTTTGAGGCAGCCCTGGATGTGGGATACAAAGCTTTTGGCAAAGTAGCTTGCACGGATGCAGCCAAAGAGGGAATTTCTGCGTTTATGGAAAGAAGGCCGGCTGAGTTCAAAAAATAGGCAATAATCCTGCAGCCGGTTTTGGCCGGCTGCAGGCAAATCTTTTCCTTGACGCTACGGGATTGATTGTGTATACTTTTTTATGGGAAGGAGGTGTCCCTGTATTAGAGAGAGAACCGGTAAAATCAGGAGTTTGGGAAAGTAAGAGTTATTAATATTGGAGGAGGAGTGTTTATGCGACCAGGAGAGAAAAAGTACCCCCATATCTTCAGTCCACTCAAGGTTGGCAAATTTACCTGTAAAAACAGGATTAAATATGCCTCGACTGAGGATAACTTTAACAGTGAAGATGGATTTGTATCAAACAGAGAGGTAGCTTACATGGAGGCCCAGGCCAAGGGCGGTGCCGCTATTGTCACCACCCAGGGTGCCTACACTGATCCAAGAGGTGAAGGAAAAGGCTACGTGGGCATGATGGGAATCTGGGATGACAAATTCATCCCCGGACTCAAGAAAATTGCCGATGTGATTAAAGAGAATGATTCGCTGGCTATGCTTCAGCTTATGCACTGCGGCCGTGTTGGCGGCGTGGAGCTGGATTATACCGTTGGCCCGTCTGAAGTTCCCCAAAAATTACCCCGTTTCCGTCCCCCGAGAGAGATGACCAAGGAGCAGATTAAAGAAGCAATCCAGGAGCATGTTGACGGTGCCCGCAGGGCAGTG
>SLRC01000195.1 GCA_007131175.1 Syntrophomonadaceae bacterium | reverse complement strand
TTTCCCTAATATCTTCTCACATTGTTCCCCCAGGTGTTCTGCCATGGAGGGAGTGCAGAAAAGAACCGTCGGTTTGGTCAGTGCGGCAAATTCGAGCAAACGGCGGCTGCGCGCTTCTGCTCCCACAGGTGCCACACAGAGTCCGTAATCCCAGATTGCATCCACACAGGGTACTCCCCCGGCAAACATACTCAGGGCAAAGGCAACAATTACAACATCCCCCGGACGGAGCCCAATGCGCCAATATTTGCGGGCATGGAGATTGTTGAGAACCTTGATATCATTTTTTGTCAGGGTGTAGAGTGTAGGCGTTCCTGTGGTACCTGAAGTGGCGCTAAGGCGGACGATCTTTTCCCGGGGAGCACAGGCCAGCATTCCATACGGATCCCCGAAGCGCTCCAGGGATTCATCCTGGGCGGCCCGGTGCTCATTCTTATCCATAAAGGGAATCCGGGCAAAATCATCCCACGTTTTTATATCACCCGGTTCAAGCCCTGCAGCATCAAATTTACGCTGGTAAAATATGGAATTATCGTAGTTATATTTTACCTGCTTCTTCAGCTTTACAAGCTGCAGCTCCCGGAGCTGTTCACGGGGCATCGTCTCCAGTTCTTCATCCCAATAAAGATTGCTACTATTTGGTTCCTGCGGCAACCGCAACCTCTCCTCTCAATAGTCCATACTTTGTTCTCATATTTTGCTCAAGTTAATCCAGGGCACAAGCTGCCCGTTCACAACACGCAGTTTCAAACTTCTATACTTCTTTTTCCGGCTCACTGGCACTCCGACTTCCGACCTCTAAAATGCCATACACATCCCGGGCCTGCTCAGGTGAGATCAATCCCTCTTTTATTTCCTTTAAAACTTTATTTTTTGGCCTTTTTCCAGGATCACCGTAACCACCACCGCCACCGGCAAGCTGGTAATAGCGGGTCCCTTTGGGAATATTACGGATTATCTCCTTGGTGCGGGGAACGTATTGCCTTCCGTCGGGATACGTAAAGCTTAAATAGTTAAGGGACCCCCGATGGCCCCCAAAAAGTCCAAAAGCAGCCTCATCAACACCATCCCCAAAGGTAACACAGGTAGTGCCTTCACCCTTGATGATAAATTCTGTCTCCACGCCCACCCCCCCCCGGTACTGTCCTGCGCCGGCAGAATCCCGGGCGTATTCGTGACGTAATAAGAACAGGGGGTTGTATAGCTCGAACATTTCGTAATCCTGGGCCAGGATCCCTCCGGCACAGTTAATGAGGCCGATATGATCATAACCATCGGCGCCTGCCGTGGCTCCCGAACCTCCCTTCAGGGCGATGAAGAGTATATCAGCCCAGCGGCGCCCGCGGCGGGGATCATGTCCGGAAATAGCACAACCAAGCATACGGTTCCATCCCGCCGTTACCCGGTCCGGCAGGGCCTCAGACATGGCTTTGAAGATGGCATCGGAATGGGGATTGGCGATGGTATTGCCAAATGTTGTGGCTGCGGGGAATTTAGCGTTAAGGAAGCTCCCTTCAGGTATTATTACGGAAATCGGTCGCAACAAGCCGTCATTATGGGGTATATTTGGATCAACAAGCATGAGAAAGGTAAGCATCAGGGCTGAAACGGTAGAGCTGTAAGGCGCATTGGCAAACCCGGGAGTCTGGGGGTCAGTTCCGCTATAATCAAAGTGGATGTTGTCATCTGCTACGGTGACCGCAAGTTTAATTTTATGTTTTGAGTTTTCATTGATCCCGTCATAATACATGAAGCTGTCACCATGATAAACACCGTCGGGGATATTACGAATCTCACGGCGCATCATCTCTTCCGTGGAATTAAAAAGATATTCAATATGACTTTTAAGAACAGCTGGTCCATATTTCCCGGCAAGTTGTTTCAAGCCACGTTCCCCCACCACACAACCGCCTATATGGGCACGGATATCTTCCTCCACAATGGGAAAACGGATATTGGCAAAGATTAAATCCCAGACATCACGCCTCAGTTTGCCCCGTTCATAAACTTTTACCGGGGTAATGCGCAAAGCTTCCTGCCAGACCTCCCGGGCTTCAGGGTTGTAGCCCCCGGCCACAGCACCGCCGATATCGGCCTGGTGTCCTTTGCAGGCGGCCCAGGCAATCAGTTCCTTGCCGTGAAAAACCGGCTTGAAAACAGCCACATCTGCATTCTGGTTGCCCCCGCTAAAGACGTCATTGTGCATGATCACATCACCCGGGTAGATCTCATCACCAAAGTATTCAATAATATGCTGACATACGGGTTGCAAGGCAAAGGCCAGAATAGGAATGTATTCCGTCTGCTCAAGCATCCTGCCCCTGTGATCATAAAGACCCGTAACAAAATCCCGCGCTTCGCAGAGAATGGGGGAACGTGTTGTCCTAAGCAACGTCAGGCCCATCTCCTCCGTAATAGACTTGAAACGACTTTGCAAAACGGAGACAAGCATGCGGTCAATTTCTTGATCAGGCATTAGTGTCCCCTCCCAGTTTCATAATGAAATTGCCCTGTTCATCCAGTTCCAGCTCATACTGGGGTGGCACGTAAATGGTTGTGTTTACCTGCTCCACAATAGCCGGTCCTGCCACCTTAACTCCTCCGGACAAACTGTCCCCATCCCACACATCCACCTCAGCAAAATCTTTTAGATCCGGGCGGTACACGGGACGCCTGCTCCGCAGGACTTCCCCACCCCGTTCTTTCCCTCGAAGCTGCCGGTTGCGAAAGCACGGTTTGCTGGTAATCCCCAGGCTGGAAACGCGCAGGTTTACCAGCTCCACTGCCGCGCCTTCCTGCTCCAGGGAATAACCGTAGAGCCGGTCATGATCCCGGTGAAAACGTTGGCAGATTTGATCCACTGCACCCAGCATGATCTCTTCTTCTGCAAAACACACGTTAATTTCATGATACTGCCCCAGGTAGCGCATATCGCCGGAAAAAGTATGTTGAATAGAGTTGGCATCAATTCCTTCAGACAACAGCTGAGCCTGCCCTTCACTGCGCATGGCAGTGAACAGTTCCTGAATCATGCCAAGATCCTCTGGTGGAAGTTCTGAAAACAAGGTATTCATGCTGCGCACATAGTCATGGCGCAGGTTGGAAAGGAGCATCCCCGCCGCACAAAATATTGATGACTCACGGGGTATTAAAACTGTGGGTATCTCCAGTTCAAGAGCAATCATCCCCGCATGAATGGGGCCGGCCCCTCCGGCTACCACCAGGGGGAATTCCCGTGGGTCATACCCTTTACGTACAGAAACTTCCCGGATACCATCTGCCATATTGGCGTTAATAATACGAAACATCCCTGCAGCGGCCTCCACCTCACTGATAGCCAGGGGTTGAGCCAGCTTTTCCTTGATCGCTCGCCGGGCGCCTTCGTAATCGAGGGACATTTTCCCTCCCAGAAAATAATCTTTATTCAGGTAACCTAAAAGCAGGTTGGCATCAGTACATGTGGGTACACTACCACCCCGGCCATAACAGACCGGCCCGGGCATCGCACCCGCACTCCGGGGCCCCATCCGCAACAACCCCATATCGTCAATCCAGCCCATGCTTCCCCCGCCTGCACCAATTGTATGAATGTCAACCATGGGCATGGCACTGCGATAGCGGTTGATCGAACCGTCCGTAATAACCAGCGGGAGGCGCTCTTTCACCAGCGCTACATCGAAGCTTGTCCCTCCCATATCGATAGTAATGCAGTCAGCAAAATTATGGGTATGGGCATAGGCAATTCCGGCTATGGGGCCGGCTGAAGGACCGGAAAGAAGAGTGCAGACAGCGTTGCGGGAAGCATCCCGGGGTGAAGTTACACCACCATTGGACTGCATGATTAACAAAGCCCCTTTAAAACCGCATTCTTTGAGTTTTCCGGTAAGATTGTTGAGGTAATCCCGTAAAATAGGTCCCACGTAGGAATTTAAAACGGTGGTGCTGAGGCGGTCATAGAAGCGAATTTGGGGCAACAACTCGCAGGAAAGGGTAAGGTAAACACTGGGAAAGTACTTTTCAATAAGGCTTTTCGCCTTCTTTTCGTTAAGAGGATCGGCATAAGAATGGAGAAAACAGACGGCAATGGCTTCCACATCTTCCGCTTTACACAATTGAAGGGCTTCTAGCAAACTTTCCTTATCCAGCTTGGTTATCACTTCACCACAAACCCCAACCCTCTCCTTTATGGGGTAACATTTATCCCGGGAAATAAGCGGTGGTGGGGCCAGATAGCGATTGTTATACTGTTCCTCCCTTATGCCCCGTCGCATTTGCAGGGCATCGCGGAAGCCTTCCGTAGTCAGGAGCGCTGTTTTCGCTCCGCCCCCGGTAAGGGCTGCATTGGTAGTCACCGTGGTGCCGTGGACAATGATATCCACCCTGGCAATAAATTCTTCCAGGGTCAGCCCTTTGTCTCCGGCCATATCAGAGAGGCCATTAAAAACCCCCTCGGCCGGATTATGGGGTGTGGTAGAAATTTTATAGACAAAAAAATTTTCTTCTTCGTCGGTTAGCAGAAAATCAGTGAAGGTGCCACCAACGTCAATGCCAATTCGATATGTCATCCTGATGCCTCCAAGCGTTATTAGAAAATAATCTTATATATTATGAATGCCTGAATTGCAACAATATGAGTAAAGTTTACATTATGGAGGAACACCTTTCAAGTGGAAATATACAAAACAAACTCAATTAAAGGAGGGGTACTTTTTTATTGACTGCTCACAACTGGCTTATGGTCGGCATCGTCTCCGCCCACATGCTCCAGTAATTTGATCACAAACTGGAGATATTGCTTTTCCGGCTGGCGGGGATATTTTAGCTTGAGCGTGATCTTCTTCCCGGCATGAAGGGAAAGATAGCGGCGGTTTTTGTTCACCAGGTGCCAGAGGGCTTCCCCCTCGAATTGCCTATCCGGGGAAAAGCGCACCAGGGTAAGCTCTTTTTCCTGCTCAATCCCCTCCACTTCCGTGACCCGGGAAAGCTGGCGCAGTCGCATGACCAGCAGGAGATTTTCCACAGGGGAGGGTAGGCGCCCGTAGCGATCTTTTAACTCGTCAGCCATCTCCTGCAGTTCCTCTTTATTCGACAGGGTGGCAATACGGCGGTACAGTTCGATTTTTTGTTGCTGGTTGGGCACATATGTGGAGGGGAGGTAGGCATTAACCTGAAGATCAAGACGGGGGTCAGTCCCTTTCTCCCGTGGTTCGCCTTTTCCTTGCATCGTTTCAATGGCCTGCTCAAGCAGACGGCAATAAAGCTCATATCCAATGGCAATCATGAAGCCATGTTGCTCCGGTCCCAGGATGTTTCCTGCTCCCCGGATTTCCAGATCCCGCATGGCAATTTTAAATCCGGACCCCAGTTCAGTAAACTCTTTCACCGCCTGCAAACGCTTGGCAGCGTCCCCGGTCATGACCTTATCCCGCCGATAGGTGAGATAACAGTAAGCAAGGCGGTCAGACCGTCCAACCCGTCCCCGCAGCTGATAAAGCTGTGCCAGCCCGAAATGGTCCGCATCATAGATGATCATGGTATTTACATTGGGGATATCAAGCCCCGCTTCCACAATTGTAGTGCTGACGAGGATATTATATTCACCCTGCAGAAAATTGCTCATGACCTTCTCCAATTGCTGCTCCGGCATCTGTCCGTGCCCTACGCCAATACGTGCTTCCGGAACCAATTCCTGAAGCTTTTGCGCCCAGCGGTCGATAGTTTGCACCCGGTTATATACA
>SLRC01000126.1 GCA_007131175.1 Syntrophomonadaceae bacterium | reverse complement strand
GTTGAGTACTACAGTGTAATGCGGTCTCTGAGAGCCATAGATAACGCCCAGGTTGTTCTGTTGTTATTGGACGCCACTGAAGGGGTTACGGAGCAGGACCAGCGAATCGCCGGTTACGTGCGGGACAACGGTAATGCACTGATCCTGCTGCTGCATAAATGGGATCTGCAAAAGGTCCAGCGCCGGCAGGATGGGGGTAAAGAGAGCAGCACCCGTCTGCGGGAACAATTAAAATTTGTTTCCTATGCCCCGTTGCTTTTAACATCGGTTTATGAACCTCGCCGTTTGAAAAGACTTTTTCCCCTTATCAATACGGTTTATGAACAGTACAGCAAACGTATTGCCACCCCGTTGCTAAATCGTTTTTTGGAAGACGCAACTGCGGTTAACCCTCTGCCCCAACACCGTGGGAAAAAGGGAAGGATCTATTATTGCACACAGCCCACCACCAAACCTCCAACTTTCGTATTTTTTGTTAACGATGCTTCGCTAATACACTTTTCCTATATGCGCTACCTTGAAAATCGCCTCCGTGAAGCTTTTTCCCTGGAACACACTCCTGTAAAATTAATTCTGAGAACGCGCCACCGGAAAGGAGAGGAGTAAGAATGATCTCACTGCTGAGCCTGATTTTAGCTTACATGATCGGTTCCGTTTCCATCGGTTACATTTTTGCCAGTTGCTTTAAAGGTGTTGATATCCGCAAAATGGGTAGTGGAAGCACTGGTGCTACTAATATTTCCCGGCTAATGGGCTTTAAAACTGCGGTGCTGGTGTTGATTTTGGATGCTTTTAAAGGTTATCTTGCCGTTTATCTTGCCATGGTGATGTTTCAGCAGGGTCTGCTTGCAGGTGAGTGGGTTGTATTGTTGTCCGGTCTCGCGGTAATTGCCGGACACAACTGGCCAATTTTCTTTTCCTTTAAAGGGGGGCGTGGTGCGGCAACCATGCTTGGCGTGTTTCTTGCTCTTATTCCGGTCCCTGCACTTATTGTTTTTGCCATTGTTCTTGTAATTATCGCCATAACCCGCTATGTCTCCGTAGGGTCAATCACTGGAGCTGCAGCAATTCCCATTGCAATGTTAATTATGGGAAAGCCTTCGGAATATTTTTACTTCGGATTCGCTATCGGGCTGGTAATCATATTTCAACACCGGGAAAACATCAAACGACTTCTTAACAAAAAAGAACCCAAGCTGGGTGAAAAGCTAAACGACCCGGGAAAGCAGGTTAAATAAATGGAAATTGGCGTAATCGGGGCAGGGAGCTGGGGAACAGCATTGGCCATCCAAATGGCAAATAAGGGCTATGCTGTAAACCTCTGGGTTCGCCGTGAAGAGTACTTGAATATAGTTTTAGCGGCGGGAGAAAACATCGATTATCTCCCGGGCATCCCTTTGCCTCCATTGATAACACTTACGACAGATCTGGAAAAGGTGGTAAAGGGTAAATCCCTGCTAATTCTGTCAGTTCCATCACATGCCGTTGCCGAAATAAGCCGCAGCATCGATCATTTTATTACTGGCAAACCCATTATTGTAAATACTGCCAAAGGGCTGGTGGAAGGTCCTTTGCAAAGATTATCCCAGGTTATATTTCATAACCTGCCAAAAAATCAAACCAACTGCCCCGTTGCTGTTTTATCGGGCCCAAATCACGCCGAAGAAGTAAGCCGTTTTATTCCCACAGCCACCGTCGCTGCTGCCGGGCAAAAATATGTGGCGGAACAGGTCCAGGATATTCTCATGACACCAAATTTTCGTGTGTATACCAACCCTGATGTTACGGGAGTGGAGCTGGGTGGAGCTCTTAAAAATATCATTGCCATTGGTTCCGGTGCATGCGAAGGGATGGGTTACGGAGATAACACAAGGGCGGCTCTTCTTACCAGGGGATTGGTTGAAATTACCCGTTTAGGCCAGGCAATGGGGGCGCGAAGTGCCACATTTAGCGGCTTAACGGGAATAGGGGATCTCTTTGTTACCTGCACCAGCGTTCACAGCAGAAACCGGTATGTGGGATTAATGCTGGGACAGGGTAAAAGTACGGAAGAAATTACCGCTTCCATGCAAATGGTTGCCGAAGGGATAAAAACGGCTAAGGCTGCGTATATTCTTTCAAGGGAACATGGGGTAAATATGCCCATAACTGATGAGGTTTTTGCCATATTATATGAAGGGCGCAAACTTAACGAAGCCGTATCAAACCTGATGCAAAGGGCTAAAACAAACGAGATAGAAGATATGGCCTTTCAATGATAGTTAAGTAGTTTGGCAAAAATATTTGTTTTTGATGATTAAACCTAGTTTCTGTTTAGAAAAACCTGTATGAATGTAAATCCATACAGGTTTTTCTTTATCAATAGTAATATTGTCCATTATCCATCATATAAATATAACGTTAAAACATTTTAGCAATAACGCGCCGAATTAAGGGGAGGGGAGCAGCGGTGAAATTTAACCTATATGAAGATATTATTGAACGAACAGGAGGGGATATTTATTTAGGGGTTGTGGGTCCGGTACGAACAGGTAAATCCACTTTTATTAAAAAATTTATGGAAATACTCGTACTCCCCAATATAGAAAACCCGTATATTCAGGAACGAACACGGGATGAACTGCCCCAGGGCAGTGCTGGAAAAACAATCATGACTACAGAACCAAAATTTATCCCGGACGATGCGATTGAGATTAGTTTGGCTGAAAACATCTCCATGCGTGTACGACTGGTTGATTGTGTTGGTTACACTGTTCCAGAAGCAGTGGGTTACAATGACGGGGAAGAGAAACGTATGGTATCTACTCCCTGGTTTGATGAACCTATTCCATTTGAACAGGCGGCTGAAGAAGGGACACGTAAAGTTATTAAAGAACATTCCACCATCGGTGTTGTGGTTACTACTGATGGAACAATTACCGAAATCCCACGGGAGAACTATGTAGATGCTGAAAGAAGGGTAATTAGCGAGCTTAAAGAAATCGCTAAGCCATTTGTGATCATTTTGAATTCCGTTTCCCCTGACTCAGAAAAAGCAACTGCCCTCAAGGAAGAGCTCAGCGAAGAATATGGTGTTCCTGTTGTAGCACTGAACTGTCTGCAATTAAAAGAAAACGATATCAAGCTCATATTTAAGGAAGTTCTTTACGAATTTCCAGTACAGGAGATCAGCATTAACCTTCCATCCTGGATTGAAGTGCTGGAACCCTCCCACTGGCTGGTTGAGGAATATACAAAGGTCATCAGGGATAATATTTTGCATGTGGAACGGCTACGGGAGATCCAAAGTGCCATTGAAGATATTAAGAATTTAGAGATAATTGAAGATGCGGTGCTGGTTAATGTGGAACTGGGCACGGGCAGTACTTGCCTGGAAATTAGTTCACCAGCACAGCTTTATGACAAAGTCCTTAGCGAAATTTGCGGCGTAGAAATTGAGGATCAGGCAGATCTCATAAAAGTCCTGCAGGAGTTCTCTTATGCCAAGCATGAATATGACAAAATTGCCGAAGCCATGGTGCAAGTGAGGGAAACGGGATATGGGATTGTGCCTCCCATGCTCGACGAAATAGTTTTGGAAGAACCGGAGATTATCCGTCAGGGAGGGCGTTTTGGTGTGAGGATGCAAGCCAGTGCACCTTCTTTGCACCTCCTTAACGTTAATATTAAATCAGAATTCACACCGGTTGTGGGCACGGAAAAACAAAGCGAGGATTTGGCTAATTATCTTATGGAAGAGTACTCCGAAAACCCGCAAAAACTTTGGGAATCAAACCTTTTTGGCAAGTCACTTTATGAAATGGTCAGCGAAGGTATTTCCAATAAGCTTGACAATATGCCACCCCATGCACAGGTTAAGCTTACGGAAACTCTGGAAAAAATTATGAATGAGGGAAGTGGAGGGCTCATTGTCATTATCCTCTAAAGGGAATAAATTATATTATTTATAGAAGATATTTTGTTGAAGAAGCACTTCTGCACAAGAGGTGCTTTTCGTTTTAAAACAGATTTAGAATTCATTTAGATTGACTGAGGGAGATTTGAAAAGTATAATCTTGTTATTGGAGGTGTAATCGTTGCATGACGCACACCTTAAAGAGTTAATGGAAGAGATGGGGCGCCTTAGGTTTGCAGAGTGTTCTAAGGAAGACATAATAGATTTTGTGGAAAAGCTTTTGTTATTCAGCGAGAACCTTGTAAAAAGGATACACAATTTGGAATACAAAATTGATGCGCTGGAACAAAGGCAGGATTGGCTCATGGCAGAAAGCAAGCAACTGATGGGCAGAATAGAGAAAATTATTTCCCAGGCAGGAAATAATCCCCGTGAAGTCCTGGAAATATTATTGCAATTGGTTCGTGACAATACAGAAAAAAACCCTGGCATGATCAATTAGTATATTAAGATATTGGGAGAAGAGGGATGGAAAATATGAATGAAGAGAAAGCAACATATTTTGGTGACTGGAAAGACGATAAGAAGCATGGCCATGGTTCCATAATCTACCCCGGTGGGGGTAAGTATGTAGGCGAGTGGAAAGAAGACAAGGCTGACGGACAGGGAATTTGGACACACAAAGACGGTACCAAGTATGTTGGTGAGTGGAAATATGGAAAACCGCATGGCCAGGGTTCCATGACTTACGTAGATGCGGGTGGCTATGTGGGAGACTGGTTTGAGGGGAAACCGCACGGCCAGGGCTCACTAGCCTATCCCGTAGGTGGGGGGTACGTGGGTGAATGGCAAAACGGCCTTTTTCATGGCCGGGGTTATAACAAATACTCTGATGGGGGTTATTATGTTGGCACATGGAAAGAGGGACGCTGGGACGGAGACGGCATCCTCTTTTTCCCTGACGGACGAAAGTACAGTGGACAATTTCTTAACGATAAATTCCATGGTTCAGGAATTTACCAATGGCCCGGTGGAAAGATCTATGCAGGGGAATGGCAGAATGACCAGATGCACGGTCAGGGCACCATGACTTACCCCGATGGTACGATAAAAAGCGGTAATTGGGTAATGGGCAAACTTGAAGAATAATTACCTTCTTATTCAACTTATGAACGCTATAAAAAACAGCACCTGTCACTTCACCCATAAGTCTGCCTCTATTAGAAGAATAAGTTTGTCATGGGGAAAAATCTTAATCAGTGAAACAGTGCATTTTGACATCATTGCAAAAATAGCAATTTATGATCCAAGAAGCATAAGTTTAGCGAGAGTGTAAATTGGAAGCATAAAGTTGGCGAAAGTAATTACAGATATGTTTTATATTTACTGTTAATAGATACCATTTTAATAATATTTCCAGTAATAAGAATGTTAAAAATGTAAGTAGACGCCCATTTTAAGGGCGTTTATACTTATAAAGCTAATTACTTGATGTTAACAAAAGTCTCTTTTAGGAATGATATTAAAGAATTTGGTTTTTAGGCATTTATAGAGAGGAAGCATAAGTTTGTTATTTTGCTAAACTTATGCTTCCAGTTACAATGAAGCCCGTAAATATCGGCATTTGATCTGGTCGGAGCGACAGGATTTGAACCTGCGACCTCTTGACCCCCAGTCTCATTAGGACGATTTCCACTGCCTTCCGCCACCTTCCGCAACCTCGATAATATAGGGGTTTATCGCGCTTCTATAATTCCACCGGCTTCCGTATTATTAGCAGTTTTCCATCCTATTGGCTGTAGTTAGGCTGTAGTAAAATATAGTTTAAAGCCACAGTCTGTGAGCCAATCCTATCGTTATAGTTCATGCACTTCTCATTCCAGAGACATAACTTTAAGGCTATTGATCTACGAAGTGGCAGCCACGCCTTCG
>SLRC01000022.1 GCA_007131175.1 Syntrophomonadaceae bacterium | reverse complement strand
GCAACTACACAGGAGTGGGAACGTACCATGTACCCTATTTTATTGAAAAGGGCGGAATTTATTTAAAAGACGCAGCTGTTATGGCGGGGCTCGGCTCTATCGGTCGTAACAACCTCTTAATAACCCCTGAATACGGGCCAAGGGTCAGGCTTCGTGCGTTAATAGTCAACATCGAATTAGTTTCAACAGGCCCCCTGGCATTTGATCCATGTTCTGGTTGTGAGGGATACTGCTTGAAAGAATGTCCTCAAGGTGCCTTTGATGAAATTCTTTACTCTCAAGAAGTAATAGGTCAGGAATTGCTTCCCGGCAGAACCGGCACCTACAGCCGCCTAAAATGCAACGATCAAATGGAAAGAGACAAGCAAGCAGGAAAAAAGGATGACGTAAGAGTCCTTCATAAACCAACCGATGAAATGGTTTGTGTTGCTCTGTCCAGATTATTTCACCGTTTTTACGCACATAGCGAACAGTAAAGGGCCGGTCATGAGAAACTGTTCCGCTTTTTATCTTTTCCAGAATTGGCAGTTCATCCGGGTGTACAATTTTTAAAACCAGGTTCGGATCACTGTAGTGTTCTTCAGGTGTATAACCGGTAACAGCCGTTACAGACGGGCTGATATACTCATAACAAAGCTCGGGAATAAAGCGGCAGCGGAAAATAAAGTCCTGTGAATTTTCTGCCAGGTTGCGAAAGAATTCTTCGCTCTTATGGAGCATTTCTTCCGTTTCCTTTTCGCGGAAGAGCGTGGTAAAGTAACCGGGGGCATCGCTGTAAGCAGTTACTTCGTACCAGCGCTTTAGTGGTTCGGAAAAACTTTCAAAACTTGCTTTTTCTCCTGTCAGCGCTACCTTGCCGTAAGTACCGATCCAGTCAAAGCTGGATTTTTTAAGCCCAGGCAGCACCTCGGTAACTCTTTTGTTCAGGATATTGTCCCTGGAAAGTCCTGTCATTTTTTCAAAGGCAGGGTTTACTTCGAGAAAAACATAGTCTACCGGTTTGCCGCTGCTGTCTGTGATGATCTGGTGGCAGGCAAACCCGTCCTGCAGCTTTTCAATCAACAAGCGGTATTTGCCTATCACTGGTTCCATACTATCAACTCCTTTCTTGCAAAAGAAACCTATATATCATGGGTATACTATTTGTCAATCTGCATAACCAAAAATGTAATGTCGTCGTTACCCTGCAGGGAGCCGTTGTTGAAATGGCGGAAGTCTTCAACGATGGCCTGGGCTGCCTGGTGAGCCGGCAGCTGGGCGTTTGCGTAAAAGACGTCCGGGAGCCTTTCCCCGTAGTGTACGCCCTGAGCCCTCTGCTCCGTGAGCCCGTCGGTTGTAAGGAACATGGTGGTGCCGGGGTTTAAAACGATAGATTGGTCCTTTAATGTAAGTATCTCGGCGGAGAGGTAGGAGGTAATAAACATCCCCCTGGCAGAAAGGGCGAGCCTGTCGCCAGGGCTCAGCCAAAGCAGCATTTTTTCCTGGAAGCCGGCGCCGCAATAGGAAAGCTCCAGCGTGTCAAGGTCCAGTACAGCTATAAAGATACAGAAATACAGCTCTTCTTCGTAGTCTTCCTTACCGAACTGCTCAGCCAGGTGGCGTAGGATCTCGGCGGGGGTGATGTTATGGGGCTGTGTAATGGAAATATAGCTTTTGATCGCATGTTTGACAAAAACACTGAGTATGGCCCCGTCCAGACCGTGTCCCGAAACATCGGACAGATAAAAGATCAGCTTGTTGTCTTTGTGGATAACATCGTAGAGATCTCCGCCCATTTTTTGTGCCGGCTGGTAGTGGGCGGCAAAAGATATTCCCTCTACCGTGGGCAGGGTTTTGGGCAGGCTCCGTTCATGCACCTGACGGGCCTTGTCCAGTTCGGCATCCAGCTGCCGGTAGAGCTGTTCCAGTTCCAGGGTATAGTCGGCTAGCTTTTGCTCGGCTAGCTTGCGCTCGGTGATGTCAGAGGCAATCTCCATTCTCACGAGACGGTCGTCGTGCCATCGCACAACCCTGTCCCTGCATTCATACCACCTGCCACTAATTGTGTTCTGAAATTCCCACGCGAAAACACCTGTTGGGTTTCCATCTTTGTCGATCAATTCATCATTGGTACAAAAAGGGCAGGGGCTATCCTGTCCTTTCTGAATTGTTTTCCAGCATGCTTGTCCGGTAATATCACCCCATAACCTGCGGCCATATTCGTTTACAAAAAGGATTTCGTAGGATTCCATGTCAGCGATGTAAACAAATGCATCTATACTGTCTACTACAGTAGTTAGACGAAGGTGGGCTTGCTGCAATGCTTCTTCCGCCTGCTTGTGCGTTGTGATGTCTTCAAAGGTGGCATAGGCCTGGTAAGGCTCTGTCTCCCCCGGTTGAAACAGTGGTATTGCCGTGATATTCAGCCAAACATGGTCATTTATATCCGTCCGAAAGATACCTCTTGTCACCGGGCCGACTTTTTTGCCTGTTCTTAAAGCAATCATGGTAGGATGTTCCGTGCCGGGTACTGCTGTGCCGTTTTCTTCGATCATTTGCCAGTGCGGATCCATGGAAGTTTTCCCCTGCATTTGCTCTAAGGAAAACCCGAGAATTCTTTCCGCTGCCCGATTGGCCGAGATAATTGTACCATCAGCGGCCTGGTAGATAAGCCCCTGGACCATTGTGTCGAAGAGGCGGCGGTGCTTTTCTTCGCTGTTTCTCAGCTCATCTTCTGCCTGTTTACTTTTGGTGATGTCCCTGGCAAAGCCCAGCACGGCAGGCCGGTTTTCCCATTCAATTGGCACTGCATTAAACTCAATCCATTTTATGGTTTCTTTTTCTGTTAACACCCTGATCTTGAAGCTGGGTTTGATAATTTTGCCATTTAATACTTCCGTATATTCTTCAATTGCGTAATTTCGATCCTCTGGATGCAAGAATTCAACAAACGGTTTAGAACCAAGTTTTTCTTCAGAATAGCCGAATGTCCGGAAAGTGGCAGGATTTGCATATTTTACAATCCCATCCTGAACAACCACTATAGCTTCACCGGCATGGTCTACCAAAAGCCTGTAGCGCTGCTCATTTTCCCTTAAGGCTTCTTCTGCCTGCTTACGCTCGGTAATATCACGAAATAAAACAGCAAAATAACCGGGCGAATCACTGTAAGCGATAACATCATACCAACAATCTGTAGGCTCAAAGTATTGTTGAAAGTTGACGCTCTCCCCCTTAAGGGCCACCTGGCCGAAAGCGCTAATCCAGTCAAAGCCATCGTTTTTTCCTGGGTGTATTTCCGTTAACTTTTTGCCGACAACCTCTTCTTTTTTCAGTCCTGTCATCTCTTCAAAGGCCGAATTCACATCAAGAAAAACGTAATCCAACGGTTTGCCTTTGCTGTCTGTTACTAATTGATAATAGGCATATGCATCCAGCAGGTGTTCGATTAACATTTGGTGTTTTTCAACTTCTGACATGTTATCTCGCTCCAATATAGCAGATAAATATATATTTCAACAATATTCTTTTATTTTCCTGCAGATGGGGAAAAATACCTCAGGTGAAATATTTTATGCATAACTTTCCATTACCAAAGAAAGGTATTTGGTAGATAATTGTCGAATTGTGAACGTTATCGTTTGGTTGCAGCCTTTAAAAAGGGTGTATCGAAGCAATGACTATGCTGCCAGGGAAGATATTTCATATGCAAAAAGCAGACAGGTTGTCCATCTTGTTTTTATTATTTGCCATTTTTTTGTTTTTCACCCCTTTCTTAATGGAAATCGTTTTTCTAGGACTCCTGGGATTATTGTTTATTCTTGGTTCGTGCATTAAGTGGGGTCTTTATGGTGGGACCTTAGCTTCCCTGTGGGCTTCCGGAGTTGTGGTTATGTTTTATGTACTACATGGCGGTAGTTTAATCAACGTAGGCGTAACCATTATAGTATACTTTTTAATAGGGATACTGCTGGGCAAAGGTATGGATATTTTACGCGACCAAAAATCAGAGCTAAAGGAAAGTGAGGCCAGATATCGACTTTTGCTGGAGACATTGCAGGAAGGTATCTGGGCCGTTGATGCAGAAGGCCATACCACTTACGTTAACGATCCCATGGCTAAAATGCTTGGGTGTACAGTTGAAGAGATGCTTGGAAAGCATTTGTTTAGCTACATGGATGAAAAAGGTGTGGAGCTTGCAAAGGATAAACTTCAGCGCCGTGCCCAGGGTGTCCAGGAACAACATGAATTTGAGTTTATCAGAAAAGATGGAGAACGGATTCACACCATACTTGAAACGGGACCTGTTCTTGATAAGAAGGGAAATTATAACGGAGCTATTGCGGGCGTACATGATATAACTGAACGGAAACGTAAAGAGGACCGGTTGAGGGAGATTTTTTCGAAGGAGAGGCAACGGCAAAAGGAAATGATAGGTTTGCTTGATGCTTTCCGTTCTGTTGTGGAATGTGAAACATTTGAGGAAGCGGCGCGTCGGATCTTTGATGGCTGTTGTAAAGCGACAGGGGCAATATCAGGTTATGTTGCATTAATGAATACAGACGGTTCGGAGAATGAGGTTCTGTTCCTGGAAGCGGGCGGTATGCCCTGTAATGTTAATCCCGAATTACCCATGCCGATTCGTGGCCTGCGGGAAGAAGCGTATAACAGTAAAGCGGTTGTTTTTGAAAACGATTTTATGAGGAGCAAGTGGGTCCAATTCATGCCGTCCGGTCATGTGGAATTATTTAATGTTATGTTTGTTCCCCTTATCATTAGCAACAAGGTGGTTGGTGTTATTGGCCTGGCCAACAAACCGGCAGACTTTACAGAAGATGATGCCAGAATTGCTGCTCCTTTTGGAGATATTGCTGCTATTGCCCTGCGGCGGACGCGGGATCAGGAAACACTGAAAGATAGCGAAATGAAATACAGGAAACTTGCTGAATCAACGGAAGCCATACTTTGGGAATTTAATATTATTAAGAACCGTTGGACCTATGTAGCGCCCCAGGTAACTCGCATCTTAGGCTATTTGCCTGAAGAATGGACTGATTTGCAGTTTTGGATTGATCATCTTCACCCTGAAGACAGGGACTGGGCCGTTCAATATTGTTTCGGATGTGCGGAACGGGGAGAGGAGCATGCATTTGAATACCGTTTTTTAAAGAAAAATGGGGGATTTGCCTGGCTGCGGGATGTTGTGAACGTGGAGATGCGGAATGGTAAGGCCGTTGAGTTGCGGGGGTTTATGCTCGATATCACAGAGCGTAAACAAGCCGAGCAAAAATTAGCTGATTACACTGCGAAACTGGAGCACCTCTACCAACAGTTGGATGAAGAGCTGGATAAGGCCCGGCAGGTGCACGAACGGACATTGCCAAAGTACCTTCCGAGGGTGGAAGGGGTTTCTTTCGCCGCCCATTACCAGCCGGCGCAGAAGCTGGGTGGCGATTTTTATGATATTGTCCAGGTAGGAGATAAAATCATCTTTTATCTTTCCGATGTCTCCGGACACGGTCTGGACGGGGCAATGCTGAGCGTTTTTGTCAAACATACCGTCAAGCATTATCTTTCCTTCACACCTTCTGATAAGATAAGCCCTTCAGAAATATTACGTTTTCTGGCTGAGCATTTTCGGCAGGAAAGTTACCCGGAAGATTACTTTATCTGCATTTTCATGGCTGTTTTAGATCTGAAAAGCATGGAGCTGACTTGCTGCGGCGCCGGCTACCAGGACATGCCACTGGTACAAATGGGAAATGGTCATAAACTGAAGCTCACGACCAAGGGGTTGTTCATTACAAACTTTTTCCAGGATGAAATGCTGCATTACAAAGAAGAAAGTTTACTTCTCAACGCCGGCACTACTATTTTCTGTAACACCGACGGCCTTACTGAACATGAAAGTAACGGCTCATACTACATGGAAAGGCTGCCAAGAATATTTTATGAAAATGCTCACCTTTCACCCCACCTGATCGCCCACGCTGTTATAGAAGATTTTCGCTTCTTTAATGATGGCTCT
>SLRC01000155.1 GCA_007131175.1 Syntrophomonadaceae bacterium | reverse complement strand
GTTGTCGGATCGTAAAGACTGTTCCCAATTTAATCCATATCGCGGATAAAATACTTTCCCACCATGAAAGATGGGACGGCAAAGGGTATCCACACGGCATCAAAGGTGAGGAAATCCCCCTGGTTTCCCGTATTTTCTCGGTGGTGGATTCATTTGAAGCCATGACCGCCGGCAGACCTTATAAAAAACCTCTCATTGCGGCGGCGGCCCTTGCCGAACTTCAAAAAAATGCCGGTAGCCAGTTTGACCCAATTCTGGTAAAAAAATTCTCAGAACTACACTCCTCCGAACAGCAAAAAAAAACCAGACGGCTGTGATGCCGACTGGCTGAAACGTATATTATCAGGAGTGGTTGAGTAGCAAATTTATGGTATTAATGAAAAATTCATTCCTATTGTATTATAAATGTCATTACTTTTTTTGTCAACATCATCCTTAATTTAATATTTAATCCTGCCTTAGCTGCTTAAACAACGGTAATCCGCCAGTTCTATATTCAGGGTTTTAACTAATTTTTTAACCACAGGCGAACATAGCGCCAGCATTTCCTGCCGGCGTTGCCGGTGATACGAACTGCCGCAAACATTCTTACGGGGAAATCCGGGGTGGGTCATTACTTCCACGACACTTTTACCGGTGCACCGGGCTGACAGGTGACGTAACATGTTGCAGATATACGGAACGGTAGCCCGATCATCCTGGAAGGAGGAAATAAAATAGTCGGGGGTTGGGATCCCTGCCTGCAGAAATGCATCTTTGGAATTACTGCAGCAGTGGCGTATTGGCAGCGCATACTTCTCAGCCACCCTGATCATTGCATCCCTGATTAGGGGATGGCATTGCAGATGATGGTGGGCATCCAGATGGGTTGGTACCAACTCCTGTTTAAAAATGGTGCCAAGCTGGGCTTCAATCTCCTTTTCTACCTCTTTCACATTAATCGGCAGATAATAAATGGATTTTGGTGGATGAAACAGGCCCGCTTCGTTAACCAGGGTTGAAACAAACTTTGGCCTGGAAATGGGCCTGCCCCGCGTGAGATTTAGATGAAGTCCCACGGACAAAAGCCCCCAACGTTTTAATAAACCAACTGCATGACGACTGTAGGGCTGATTAACCATTAAGGTTGTGCTCGTTACAATGCCCTTGCGTAATGTATGCATAATGCCCCGGTTAATACCCGGACTGTAACCGCAGTCATCGGCATTAACAATGAGATGCATGATCTTAATCCATTTCTCCCTTGTAAATTTTTATTTCCTTATCTGTATAGTTAATAATAATCGGTTCAACCCCGGGCTCATAATCGAGAAGATTTTCATTAAGGTAGATGCAATTATTTTTTACAAATATTTCTTCAGTATCCTGATAGGGCAAATGGTAGAACCCCGCTTTGCGACGCACACAGCCGAACATGAAGGATTCATTAAACCTCCTGCGAAAATCTTTAAAGCTAACCACATCGTCCATAAGTTCACGCATATCTTCTTCCAACATTTTTTTTTCCCAGGCATCCTGGACTGTTATTGCCTCAGTTGCGATTAAAAACCCATCAAATATTCCGATAACGCCTGTTTTAAGTGTCATATCTTTCATACTCCTTCATTTTCAATTTAGCGAATTAAAACTATCGCTATCATCACCAACACCGCTGCCATGAGCGTCCGCCAATCGGGCACAGCCGAAAACCATAAATATGAAAGAACAGCGATGCTGATAAAATTTGCTGTCCAGAGGTAAATGGTAAGATGCCATATATTCTCGATTTCACGATACCCTGTGTTGAACACATAATTAATACCAAAATTTGCCACATATATGGCCGGAAGCAGAAAAAACGTGTAGGCTAAAATGGCCCTGGGGCTGGGTGGGATATTTTTAACCTGATAGAAATTAACACTGGTGAGAATTAAAAATGCGGGTAGAAACATTAATATATATTTAATCATATCCCTGATCCCTCCATTAGCGAACTGCCCGAAATAAACTTTTTTTCATGATGCTCCAGGGTAAAAAAAGAATGCCTAACGCGGTCAAAAAGGATGGCACGAAACGATTCTCCACCTTTTTTCAGCAAGTGGCACAGATAGCGGCGGTCCGCTTCGCTGTTGTCAGCAAGGCACCAGAGAGCAAAGGGTGCCTCAAAAAGAGCCCAGTCAGGACTAAGATTTAATGCAATAAACTGACCGTCACTGTAGTATAACAGCTCGTGAACAAGGTTAAAAAGATCGGCACTGAGTGCAGAAGGGGATATATCTTCACCACACGGCGCAGCAGCGGTTCCGAAAACGCGGCAAATCAAAGGGCGAGCAATATAGATACTGCAATGTTCATAATTCGCATCCATATTTAAGAAAGGGCAAAGCAACATCCCGTCTTCCTTTAGCACTCCAACCCGATGAGCCATTATACGACGTATTTGTTCCCGTGGCCAGTTTTCCTGCAGAAATAATGTAATTGCCGTAAATTCTGTATAAGACATGAGGATGGAGCCATAACAACATTTCATACAGGAAGAAGGACAGTTATAAACGTTATGCTCTTTGAGCAAGGCATTTAATTCTTTCATTTTTCTGCGGGCAAATTCGTTTAAGGGTTCGGGGCGATTAAAAATATTTTCTGCCCCTGCAAAATCCCACTTAATTTTTTTTTCCATCTCATCACCTACAGTCACAGGGGACGTTTTTGAAAAATAAGTATGAACTCATGAACCTTGTTAATACGAAACACATGGGGATATCCTAAGGGGCGAAGATTATTGTACTCATCACGGCGATCCCATATGATTATATCATCCAGAACAAAGCCTAAAGAGTTCAAAGCATGGCTTAAATCCATATGAAGGGGATAATATACATTTTTTTTCCTAATATCCATGACAACCACTATACAGTACTTGCCCATTTTTAAAGATGTATAAACACCGCTAAAAACCTTTTGCAGTTCATCGAGGAAGGAAGAGTAATCTTCAATCTTTCCCAGATCGTTCTGGGCATGGCCATAATTACGGATGGGTTTATGATCAGCCGTTCGCCTGGCATTTAAAATGTTCCAATATGGAGGCGAAGTGAGGCATAAATCCAGGGACTCAGGAGCAATGTGGCAATTGATATTACGGGAATCATCTTTGATTACCCTGATTTCATCATTTTCTATTCCCCATACTGAACTCTCCTCATTTCCATTCTTTTCCTTGTCCACTTGTTGTAATTCTGCCTGACGTTTTTTAAACATATCAATATATTCGCTGCATATCTCCAAACCCACACCCCGACGTCCCAGTCCCTGGGCTCCCAGCAAGGCACTCCCGCTGCCCATGAAAGGATCGAGAACCATATCCCCGGGCAAAGTAAAAATTTCTAATAACCGCTCCACGAGGGCAATGGGAAAAAGAGCAGGGTGGGACAGCTTTCTTTCCACATTATTTTTGCGGATATCATTCCATACACTGATGCTGTAGCGTGTCCAAGTCCGCCCATCCAGTTCGTTAGGACGCTGCTTTTCACGGAACATAAATTCGTTCATCTCCTGTCTCTTTAGTATAATAATCCATTTGAAGGGAATAGTAAAGATTTACAGCAGTTGTGAAAAAGGTGAAACAGTTGTCTGATTTTCTGTTCGTTGAGCGCTATGTGATTCAGGTTCTTTACATGTTGATCCTGCTGCTGGAAATATATGGAGCGGCAGTAATTATATATTCGGCAAATGCTGTTTTTTTAACTTTTCTTAAAACCAGCAGAGACGGGGCCAATGCACGTCTGACTCTGGCCGGTTACCTCTCATTGGGTTTGGAGCTATTTCTCGGCGCCGAAATCCTGCGCACGGTAGTCTCACGGGACCTGGATGAAATCAAAGTATTAGCTGCCATCATTGCTCTGCGTGCCATCATCACGCTGTTAATTCATTGGGAGGTTAGGCAGGAATGGAAAGAGCTTGACCGCAACAGGCAGCCAAACCCGACTTAAAACGTCAAGTTGAGTGCTTGCATTATTGTTCTAATTGTTGTAATATAAAGATGTGTTTTAAATATCTGATTTTGGTGTAAATTATTTCTGTGACGAGGTGATTGAGTGCATATTCCCTATTTTTATGAACCAGATTGTTTCAACCTGAACAGGAAAGCACGACTTAGCAATGCTGCCGTACACCGGATATTCGGATTAGTTGAAAAAATGATGCCCCAAAGTTTTTCCGCAAAGGCAGTTAACCCTAGCAACTGCGAAAAAGAAATAGTAAACAGCCTTCTAAAAAAAATATACTCTGTTAATGAAAATATAGATTGGTCACAAACGCTGGCAGAAGCTTCTTATGTGGTTTTTGACACAGAAACAACAGGGTTCCAGCCTGCCAAAGATAAAATTATTGAAATAGGATGCGTAATTATTGAAAATGGTTGTATCCGAAATGAAAAAACCTTTGTGGAACTGGTAAATCCCAAGCGGCCGATTCCGGGGCCTGCCAGCCATATTACCGGTATAACAGATGGTATGGTGGCTGAGAAAAGAACGCTGCCAGAAGTGCTCCACGATTTTATGCAATTCACGGAAAACAGGGTTTTAGTGGCACATAGTGCATCCTTTGATATGGCGTTTTTAAACAGGGAAGTAGGGCGCCTGGCACCGATGCGAATTTATAATCCCGTAATTGACACCCACATGCTGGCCCGCTATCTGCTTCCCGAAATGGAAGATCACTCCCTGAATGGACTGGCCCGCTTATTTGATATTGAAATAAAAGGGCGGCATACAGCATTGGGTGACTCGCTGATGACCGCCGAATTGTTTTTAAAGCTGTTGGAGCTTTTAAAACAATACCGTATTTTGGACCTTCATGATTTGGTTCATTATCTGCAGGTTCAAAAAAGCATTTTTAATCCTTGAACCAGCTGGTGTATCTATAAAATGAAGTGAAAATATTTTTCTGTAATGTTTTGCACCCGATTTACCACCATAAGTGCTTCCCGCAACAAATTATATTCCCTGCTGCTTAATTCTTTCGGTTTTATGTAATTGTCCGGCTCTTCCCCTTTACGCATTTTAGCCATGGCATCACGGATACGCAGCATCATCAGGGTATCATAGGCAGATCTGATATATTCCACATCATCCCGTTTAAACACCTTCATCTTTTCTAATCTAAGTAATCTTTCATAAGTATTTGTTTCCTTTAATCCTTCATGCAAAATAAATATACGAATACAATCCACGATATGTACACATGCTGAAGTTTTTAAGTTGAGCATGTTGCGGTGTTCACCTGAACGTTCTGTTTGAATTTGCCTGAAAAAATTGACCGGCACTTTTTTTAACAAGGTATCCTGCAACAGAAATTTTAACAAAATAGGTGAAGAGCTGTATGTTTTAGCAACATTTTCACGAAATTGGTTGTAAAGTTCTTTTTCACCATATATGGGTCGAAAGTCAAGGAAAATGGTCATGAGGCGTACATTTTGCGGATCAAGGTCTCCAATCCAATTGTTAAGAGTACGGTACCAGTCCTGCAGGGAATGGCACCAATCCGGATTGTTGGCCATAACCTTGCCATTGCAACGGCGAAAGCCATACTGCTCCATCCCAGCGACCACTTCTTCACCCAATTTCAGGAAATACTCTTTTACCTTATCCTTCTGTTCCGGTTCAATATCCTGAAAGATAATCGCATTGTCCTGATCTGTGCGCGTGAATTGCTCTTTACGCCCACTGCTGCCCATTGTCACCCAACAGTAAGGAACAGGCGGAAAGCCATGCCCCAGCCTTTTCATTTTTTGTTCCCCTATTTCAATAACCTTTCGGGTAATTCGATCGTAAAACTCCGTGATAAGCGCTGTAATCTCCTGCACAGTGGCCCGTTCCACCAGCATTGCCTGTAAAACTTGGTCCACATCGGAACGCTGTTTTACCAGTTCTTCAATAGTGGTGCTTCCTTCAATACGGCTCACTATTGCAAAAGATCCCGTTTCCCTTGATTTAATCAGGTCCTGTATGACAAGGATACCACTTAATTTCTGCTCATCATTGACAACAATAAGATGCTTAATACGGTGCTTAACCATCAACAAAAAAGCTTGATAAGTAAAATCATGTGATTTTACAGTAACCATATTACCGCTCATAATTTGAGCCGCAGTTTTTTGGGCACTCCTCTGTAAGTCAGGACTGAGCAATACTTTAGTGACAAGATCTCTTTCCGTAATAATCCCCCGCGGCTCATCCCCATCCATGACAACCACTGAACTTACTTTATTCCCCTGCATGATTGCAGCAACCTGCCTTGCGTCTTCATCCATAGCACAGGTTATCACAGGGTAAGTCATCACTTCATCAACCCGGCGGCGAAAGCCAACCCTGCCCGGGATTTCAATTTCTTCCTCGTCATAAAACTTTTGGTAAAATATACGCAGGCGGCTGGAAAGCAAATGTAAAAAATACGCGGCAAATTCGGGGGACTCGGCCAATATTTTTTCCAGATGGTCATGGGTTATAATATAACAACGTGTATATTCAACGGCCCTTGCTGAAGCGGTATATTCATCCTGAGAAAAAACAAATGATTCCCCCATTAGCTCCATGGATCCACGGTAGCCTGTTATTGTGTCCCTGCCAATCTTATCTGTTACAGATATCTCAACACTGCCCTCAACAGTAAGATAGAGCACCTGGCGGGAACTACTCCCCTGTATTGCCACATACGTGCCGGCAGGATATTCTTCTTCACTTAGTACAGCAGCTGTTTCAAGCAGCTGAGCTTCTTTCAAAGTGTCAAAAGGTTTAATTTTTCGCAATATTTCAACCCGTTTTGCCAGGATCTGGCTTCTTCTTTCCAAATATGAGGATCTCCTTCCTATTTATTATTTTTTCTTTCATTTTTTCTTACGAATTAATTCTTTACTCTTGTTTTTTTAAGTAAGTTAATATAAAATTTTTAGTGTTAGCTATAAAACGTCCTTTACAATAAACGGAGGTTACAATATGACAACCATAATACCCATAAAAGGGGTACGATACTCACAGGAGGTTGGTTGTAATTTTAAAGATCTGGTTACCCCACCTTATGATGTTATTTCCCCGCAGCAGCAGGAAATGTATTACCAGAAATGCCCTCATAACATTATTCGCCTCGAATACGGAAAAATCCTTCCCGGTGATGACGAAAACGTCAATCGCTATACAAGGGCAGCGGATACATTTAGAGATTGGCTAAATAATAAGATACTCGTCCAGGAACAAGAAGAGGCGATTTACCTTTATGAGCAGCATTTTATTTATGACAATCTTTACTATATGCGCCAGGCCATTTTTTGCGGTGTAGAGTTAACTCCATTTAGCGAAGGGAACATCATCCCTCACGAAGAAACACTGGATAAGCCAAAAGAGGATCGTTTAAAATTACTGCAGCACTGTGAGGCAAATTTTAGTCCAATTTTTGGACTTTTTAAGGATCCGAATCGTATTTTGGAAAGCCAGAAGAGCTATTATAAGAAAAAGTTAGATCCCGTAGTGACTTTTAAGGATGATGATGGGCAACTTCATAAACTCTGGGCCGTTACAGACAAAAAATTCAGCGAATTGGTTCACAAGTTTTTCCGCCATAGGCGTATCTATATTGCTGATGGGCATCATCGCTATGAAACAAGTTTGCAGTTTTATGAGGAAAAGAAAGCCACCATGGATGTTGAAAATGCTAAACGGTATGGGCACACCTTGATGTCTCTGGTAAATATTTACGATGAGGGCTTGCTTACTTTCCCCACACACCGTCTTATTAAAAAGAGTAAGCTTACCACTGATGGTCTACTAAAAGAGTTGAATAAGGTATTTTCCGTTTCAGAGATGCCTGAACCACAAAACAGGGAACAGTTGACAAACCTGCTGGATCGTTTTCTAACCGGTTCGCAGGACAATGTATTCTCCTTTGGTTTATATACCAAGGACAAAAGATTTTTTATTCTTTCAGAAGAGGACCGACCTTTCCCTTGGTTGGACACGGTAGTGCTACAGGAAATGGTCTTTACCGGTATTTTCGGCCTGGGAAGCGCCGATATCCGCAATAAATCTGATATAAGCTACACAAGGGACGAATGGGAAGCCAAAGAGTCTGTGGATCGTGAAGATGCCCTGTACGCTTTCTTCGTGAACAAACCTTTGCTGGAAGAAATAGTTGACCTTTCGGAAAAAGGAATGCGTCTTCCTCAAAAGTCCACTTTCTTTTTCCCTAAATTTATTACCGGAATGGTTATTAACAAGCTCGCAGAATGAACAGTCCGGCCATCCACAATTAAATAACCGAAATGACGGCTGCTAAATTTCCATGACATCCGCCAGCAGCCCTTTATTTCAAGACATCCCAGTACTGTTTAAGCTGGTTTTTGATGCTGCGTATTGCATTTTCAGCCACAGGCCTGTCTGCCACTCTGCTATCTTCTTCCAGGGGAAGTCCCCAACCGCCAATTGTATTGAGCACGTTAAAAACAATGTCTGCCTGCGCCTTAACATTGTATCCACCCTCCAGAAAAAGAATCATTTTACCCTCCGTGTGCGCTGCTGCGCCCTTGCTTAGCAGATCCGCCATTTGAGCGTACCACTGCTTGCTCAGATTCATTGAGGCTAAGGAATCGCCCCGGTAGGCATCCTGCCCTGCCGAAACAAGGAGAATTTGTGGCTTGTATGCATCCATCACAGGCAGAACAATTTCATTAAACAGTAATAGGTAATCCCCGTCACCGCTACCTGGCGGCATGGGTGCGTTAAGTGTATAACCTGCCCCTTCTTTCCGCCCCACTTCACCAAGCGCACCTGTACCCGGATAAGCGGGGCTCTGGTGCACGGAAAAGAAAAGAACTTCTGCTTCTTCCTCAAAAACATGTTGGGTGCCGTTGCCGTGATGCACATCCCAATCCACAATCATAATCCGTTTCAAGGCGTACTCTTTTTGTAAAACACGGGTGGCAATAGCGATATTATTAAAAATACAAAAACCCATCCCCTGATTTGCCTCAGCATGGTGCCCCGGGGGTCGCAACAAGGCAAAGACATTCTCCATCTTATTGCCCATTACTGCTTCCACTGCATCGAGGCCACCCTGCACAGCGAGCCTGGCTATTTCGTAAGTGCGGGGGGTAAGGTAAGTATCCATATCCAGTTGATGACGCCCATCCTCACAAGCTTGCTTTACGCTTTTAATATAACGTTCACCGTGGATCAGGGCTATTTTCTCTACTGGTGCTTCCTGCTCTGGAACAATCACGGGTAGGTCATTAAGCACCCCTTTGTGCTCCAGTTTATCCATTATCGCTTCCAATCGTTCTTTGCATTCAGGATGATAATCGTTAGTATGTAACAGATAATCCTCGTGGTAAACGATTCCCGTATTAGTTTCCTTCATGTCATTTCCTGCCTCCTTTTAATCGGATATTTCCTGTGATACTTCTTTGAGCAATCTCCAGAGAAACGGATTTTGTTTGCGTAAAACCAGCGGCCGGCCTTTTTGATTTACAAAAGCGTGGGTTGTCTCTCCGCTGGCCAGCAGTTTACCTTCCTCACCCACCTTATAAATATCATACTGAAAACCAAGGCGAACTTCCTGCAGCATTTTTAAAGCAGCAACAACTTTAAGTTCATCATCGTAGCGTGCCGGAAATTTATATTCACAATACGCTTCAATTACGGGCAAAAATATTTCACTTTGCTCCAAACTCTTATAACTCATTCCAAGGGAGCGTAAAAATTCGGACCTGCCCACTTCAAACCAGACAAAATAGTTTGCGTAATAGACCAGCCCCATTTGATCCGTATCCTTATAGCGCACCCGCAAAAATGTTTCCACATGCTTCATTTTTTACCCTCCCCGCGGGATAAACCGCCTGCTACGCGCTTGCAGTTTTCTAATATACCGTAACCCGTCCGCTGTAAATCAATCCCCGTAACACATCAACAGTAACCAACTGTCCTTCCCTTAATCTCTCCGTAGCACCTTTTACTCCTACCACCACAGGGACATTTAACTCAATGCCTGCAATGGCGGCATGGGAAGTAAGGCCTCCCCTTTCTGTAATGACTGCCGCTGCCTTTTCCATGGCCGGCAAAAAGCCCTCATCCGTATACGGGGTCACAAGGATTTGGCCTAATTTCATGTTTTGCGTATCTTCTCCCTTCAAAGCAACAAACACGGTTCCAGTTGTGCCAGTGCGGCCTATCCCCTGGCCGCGTAAAATCACTTCTCCCACTGTTTCAATCCGCATATAATTTGTTGTTCCCGTTAAACCCACCGGTACACCGGCAGTGAAGATCACAAGATCCCCGCTTTTAATCAGGTCTGCCTCCAGGGCCGCCTTAATGGCTGCATCAAATATTTCGTCGGTGGAGTAATTGGGTATTGAAACAAGTGGATAAACACCCCATGTTATGGTTAATTCAGAGGCTACCTTTTCGCTTGGTGTCACGGCAATAATGGGGGCACGGGGTTTATATTTTGAAACCATACGCGCCGTATATCCCGACTGAGTAGAAGAAATAATCGCTGATGCTCCAAGCTCCTGGGAAGCGCGGCAGGTTGCGTAGCTGATGGTATCCGTAACCGACTTTTCATGATCGGGATCTAAATGCTCCAAAATTCTTTTATATTCAAGGTCCTCTTCCGTGCGCCGGGCAATGCGTGCCATCGTTTTCACTGCATCTATGGGAAACAACCCCGCTGCCGTTTCCCCGGAGAGCATTAATGCATCAGTACCGTCAAATATGGCATTTGCCACATCGCTTGCTTCTGCCCGTGTAGGCCGGGGATGGCGGATCATGGAGTCGAGCATCTGAGTGGCAGTAATCACCGGTTTTCCAGCCTTATTACACGCAGCAATCAGCTTTTTCTGAACCAGGGGCACCTCTTCCGCCGGAATTTCCACTCCCAGGTCTCCCCGGGCAACCATAATGCCGTCAGCAACTTCAAGGATCTCGGAAAAATTTTTAATCCCCTCTTCATTTTCTATCTTGGCGATGATTTTTGTTTGTTTCTTTTGCTCCTCCACAAGTTGTCGGATAGCAATAACATCACTTGCCCGCCGGATAAAAGAAGCTGCAAGGTAATCTGCATTCTGCTCCAAGGCAAAGGTGATGTCCCGTTTATCCTCGGGAGAAAGGGGCGGCAGGCTAACAGATATGCCTGGCAGATTAATACTTTTGCGTGAGGCAAGGATCCCGCCATGTTCCACGCGGGTAATAACTTCTGTGTCCGTTATCTGCTCCGCCCTGAGGGCAATAATACCATCATCAATCAGGATAAGGGCTCCCGGCACAAGGTCACCTGGCAGGCCTTTATAATTTACACTGACTTTTTCCTCATTCCCCTCCATTTTCTCCGTGGTCAGTGTAAAACGATCTCCTTTTTTTAGCTCAATTTCCCCCTGCCGGAAAATTCCCAGGCGCACCTCGGGACCGCGGGTATCCATGAGAATACCCACCCTTTTCCCAAGTTGACAAACTGACTCGCGCAGTATTTTAACCCTTTCTTTGTGTTCAGAGATGGTACCATGAGAGAAATTAAGCCTGGCCACATCCATACCGCCTAGTATCAGAGCTTTAATTGTCTCCACTTTCTCAGAAGCGGGGCCAATTGTACAAACAATCTTAGTACGCCGCACGGGAACACCACCTTTCATTAACCTGTAATTTAAATGGCCAGAATTGATGCCAGCTTATAATCTTCCCAGTTAAATTCCTGGTTATTGTTAAAAATATCTTCAAAAGAAGTTGCCTTAATTTCCCCTTTGTAATATCCGGCCATCATGCCACTTTTTCCTTCAATTAACATGTCAACCCCTTTTGCTGCCAGCCTGCTGGCGAGGATGCGATCAAAGGCTGTGGGGGTTCCGCCTCGCTGTAAGTGACCCAGTATGGTAACACGTATATCGAGCTGCATGATTCTTTTTATTTCATCCCCAATATGAATAGCACTGCCGGCACCCTCAGCCACCAGGATCACACTATGCAACTTGCCCCTTTCCACGCCATGTTGCAGACGGTTACATACTTCAGTCAAGTCAAAAGGTGCCTCCGGGACGATGATGGATTCGGCACCACCTGCCAGACCGGCTTGCAACGCAATATGCCCACTGTCCCGCCCCATCACCTCGATCACGTAGATTCGTTCGTGTGAGGTGGCTGTATCACGCAGTTTGTTAATGGCATCGGTGACAGTGTTGACTGCCGTATCAAAACCGATACAGTGATCGGTAAAAGCAATATCATTATCAATGGTTGCTGGAACACCCACGGTCATGATTCCGGCATCATGTAAAACCCTTGCCCCACGGAAAGAACCGTCACCACCAATAACCACCAATCCTTCAATTTGCTGGTCCTGTAGGAATGCGATAGCCTTGGCTTGACCTTCTGCCGTTAAGAACTCAGGTGAACGGGCGGTCAGCAAGATTGTTCCACCACGGTGAATCGTATCGGCCACAGAGCCCAGTTCCATAGGCACAATTTCATGGTTAATCAAGCCCTGAAAGCCTCGCTTAATTCCATAAATATTGAGACCGTGGAAGATGCTTTTGCGCACTACCGCCCGCACGGCCGCATTCATCCCGGGTGCATCACCACCACTTGTAAAAACAGCTATGTTTTTCATGCTTTCCCTCCCCTGGAAATGGGCATAAGCAGTCCAAAATATGCAAAACATGTCTTATGTCCTGCCATGTTAACCTTTCCTGTTTTAATATCCCGTATTCGCCCCTGTTTCTTTTTAAGCATAACTACTTTAAGAGTTGTTACCGGTGGCACTGACACGGATACAGCCCGATCCGAGCAACGCTTCAATCCGCTGATACAGTTCTTCGTCTTCCCTCACCCAGCATTCCTGCCCGGTAAGGACCATTTTACCGTCCCTGCAAAAATTAAGATAAACCGGAACCTGACCGTGATATGCAACGAGCAGTTCCCTGAGATCGACTAATTCCTGAAAACTGCAATTCTCAGCAATACGGATAAAAACCTGGCGTGGTTCCTGCGGTAGGAACGAAATATCCCTGGCAATAATTTTTACCGATTCCTCTTCTTTTAAATCCGTTTGGCCGCTTAGCAGAATGACTTTATCTTCCTGTAATGCATTTTGGTGCCGTTCAAAAAGGTCACTGAAAACGATGGTCTCCACTTCTCCCGTGAGATCTTCAACCTGCATAAAACACATAGGTTGTCCTTTTTTGGTATAAATCTGGCGCAAAGAGCTGATCATCCCAGCTACTGAGACAGGGCGCCGGTCTCCGGACTCTGCCAGTTCAGCAACAGGGGTAACACCTTTTAAACTGTCCATTATAACACCGTATTGGTCCAGGGGATGCCCTGATATATAAAGGCCCACCATATCCTTTTCCAGGGCTAATTTTTCCTTTACAGAGAATTCGGGTATGGTTGGAAGATTATCATTGTTACTCGCGCCAAAATTAGTGTCTTCAAGAAAGGAAAAGACGGATATTTGCCTGTTCTGCCTCTCTTTTTCCATCTGGTGCCCATAGGCAAGGGCTTTTTCCATAATATTTAAATACTGGGCTCGAAAGCCTCCCAGGGAATCAAAAGCCCCACTCTTGATTAAGCTTTCCACAACTTTGCGGTTACAGGCCGGTACTTTGCGGCAAAAATCGTGTAGGCTGGTAAAGCGGCCTTCCTTTTGCCTTACCCTTATTATGGCTTCAATGGCACCCCTGCCCACGTTTTTAATTGCTTCCATTCCGAAACGGATACGGTTTTTACCCACAACAGTAAAGTTAAGTTCACTTTCATTTACATCAGGTGGCAATATCTCAATTCCCTGGCGGCGGCAATCGGCAATGTAAAGTGAAATTTTATCGCTGCTGGACATGACTCCAGTTAGCAGGGCCGCCATAAATTCAACGGGGTAATTGGCTTTAAGATAGGCTGTCTGATAAGCGATAAGGGCATAAGCAGCGGCATGAGATTTGTTAAAACCATAGGATGCAAATTTTACAATTAGATTATACAACTCTTCTCCCAGTTTTCGACCATAGCCTTTTTGCTCCACACCGTTCACAAAAATAACCCGCTGTTCATCCAGTATTTCCATCTTCTTTTTGCCGATAGCACGACGCAACAAATCGGCCTGACCCAGTGTAAACCCTGCCATACGGGCGGCTACTTCCATGATTTGCTCCTGGTAAACCATTACACCATAAGTTTCCTTAAGCACTGATTCCAGTTCAGGGTGGGGATACTTTATGGTTCTTGTGCCGTGTTTGCTTTCAATAAATACGGGGATCTGCTCCATCGGACCGGGCCGGTAAAGGGCCACTACGGCAATAATATCTTCGAAGTGTGTAGGCTTTAGATCCCTGAGCACAGAGCGCATGCCACTGCTTTCCAATTGAAATACCCCCGCCGTTTCTCCCAGGGAAAGAAGGGCAAAAGTACGCTTGTCATCAAGAGGGATATCATCCACAAAGATTTCTTCGCCCTCACTGCGGTTCCGGTTTACCTGACGTATTGCTTCATCCATGATCGTGAGTGTGCGTAAACCGAGAAAGTCCATTTTTAAAAGTCCCAGTTCCTCCAGTTCTGTCATGGGGAACTGTGTTACAACCACTCCGTCAGATGTCTTTAAAAGGGGAACATGCTGCATGAGCGGTTCGCCGGCTATGACAACCCCTGCGGCATGGGTGGAGGAATGACGGGAAAGGCCTTCGATTTTGAGGGATGTGTCCAAAAGACGGCGGTAGCGGTCATCGCTTTCATATAGTTCGCGCAGCTCCTTATTTAATTTAAGTGCCTTATCTATGGTCATATTTAATTCATGGGGGATCATTTTGGCAACACGGTCAACCTCACCATAATTGAACCCCAGGGCCCTTCCCACATCCCGCACTGCAAGCCGGGCTGCCATTGTCCCGAAAGTAATAATTTGGGCCACCCGGTCCTCTCCGTACTTTTCCACCACGTAGCGGATTACCTCGTCACGCCGTTCGTAACAAAAATCAATATCAATATCGGGCATGGAAACCCGTTCCGGGTTTAAAAACCGTTCAAAGAGGAGGCCATAGCGGAGGGGGTCAATGTTTGTAATACCCAGGGCATAAGCCACGAGGCTGCCTGCCGCTGAACCACGGCCCGGGCCAACTGGCATACCCTGCTCACGGGCATAGTTGACAAAATCCCAGACCACTAGAAAGTATCCGGGGAAACCCATATGATTAATGACACCCAGTTCATACTCCAATCTTTCCGTGATATGGGGTTCAAGCACAGGATATCTTTTTTCCAGTCCTTTATAGCAAAGGGCTTTCAGGTACGCCTCCGCATTTTCGTAAGGCTCAGGAATGTCATAGGGAGGCAGGTGCATACTGTCAAAATCAAATTCCAGTTCACAGGCATCAGTTATTTTTAACGTGTTTTCCAGTACTGAGGGCGGGAAAGAAGCAAACGTTTTTTCCATTTCCGCGGCACTTTTAAAGTAGAACCCGTCTCCCCCAAATTTAAGGCGGTTTGGATCCTCCACTGTTTTCTGTGTCTGAATGCAAAGCAACACATCATGAGCCGGGGAATCGTCCCTTTCCAGGTAATGGACGTCATTCGTGGCTACAAGGGGAATCCCGGTCGTTTCTCCCAGCTGTAAGAGCTTTTGGTTCACTTCCTGTTGCTCCGGCAACCCATGGTCCTGCAGTTCCAAATAATAATTTCCTTTGCCATAAATTTGCTCATACCAGAGAGCTGTCTCCTTTGCTTTCTCATCATCTCCCTGAAGCATAAGCCTGGGTATCTCCCCGGCAAGACAGGCACTTAGTGCTATCAGGCCTTCGCTGTATTGCTCAAGCAACTCCCTGTCCACACGGGGTTTGTAGTAAAAACCCTCCATGAATGAGAAAGTAACCAACTTAATAAGGTTACGATATCCCTTAATATTGCGGGCTAAAAGGAGTAGGTGATATGGTTGATCATCCTTCTTTGCTTCCCGGTCAAAACGGCTGCGGGGAGCCACGTAAACCTCACAGCCGATTAAAGGTTTGATCCCTTTTTTCCGGGCTGCTTTATAAAAATCAATCACACCAAACATAACCCCGTGATCAGTTATGGCAACTGCCCGCATATTGAGTTCATGGGCCTTATCCACAATGCTGCGGACCTTGGCCGCACCATCAAGCAGGCTGAACTCTGTGTGATTGTGAAGGTGTACAAACAACACGTTTCCCCCCAATACATCTTTAGCAATATTTTCGACTTTTTCCGGGAAAACCCTTTGATTTTATAAAAAAAATATTTCTTCCTTACTAATATCTCTTACCAAAATCTTAAAATTCCGCTCTTTGCAGATGATATTATGGCCGTAAAATTACTATATATAAATAACAGTGGAACCGTACTTTTATGTGAGGGGGTAGAATATTATTTTTGCCGGTATCTGGCCTGCACTTGCCACCACTTTTCTAATTGCCCTGGGTGTTATCCTCGGCGGCAGTACACTTGGTTCACTGGGTAGCTTTGTCTTTGAAGGCCAGCCTCCATTTTACACATTGCTGGAATTGGCAGAAAAACTTAAATTATGGGCGTTGGTAGCAGCGCTGGGGGGAACGTTTACTGCTTTTAAAGCAATTGAGATAGGTTTTCTCAGCGGTCAGCCTGCAGAAATATTCAAGCAGCTGTTCCTGATTATCAGCGCCTTTGGGGGGGCCCACATTGGTTACCTTTTATTAAAGTATGCGTATGGAGGGAACTAAGATGGGGCGCGCCATTGTACTGCTCATTTTGGGCATTCTGCTGGGAATGGCGATCATGCTGTTTTTGCAGGGTAAACGGGTGGACGCATATTATTGGCAAAATGAAGAACTAAAAGTGCAGCTCTATGAAGCAACGGAACGTTTAAAAAGGCTTGAGGAACAACACGACATATTACTTCCCGCTCGTGTGGAGGAAGTTCGCCTGGAAGTGGAGATGGAAGATGAAACATTCGTGGAACCTGCGCTGCGCAGGGATATTTATGACCTTGCCAAAGAGTTGATCGGCCAGGAATTGCAAGCTCTGCCTTATCCCCTGGTTTATAATATTCTTGATGAACGCATCTTGGAAAGTGAAGAAAAAAAATACCGCCTTAAAGTAAAAGCAGTAATCATCGCTGAAACAGTAACATACTATCTCACAGTGGAAAAGATACAAGCGGAAACTGTTGCAGCACTGGAACTTAATTCCTATGTTCTTACAGCCTCACTTCTACCTGCTACTTTTTTCGCCACAGGACACGCAGGAAAGAAAATGCCACAAGCAGTCCTAATCCAGTCCAGGTAGTAACAAAGACCCCCTCAATATTAGCAATCCCAAGCGGTGGTAAGGAAAACAGCCCTGCCGAGAGCAGCAAACAGGAAAGCAGCGACCCAAGGTATTCACCTTTCATCAAACATACCCCATATTCCCTTTTGTTCATAGTAGGTTAATTTATATATATGAACAAATAGGTACAAAGATGTTATCTTACAGGTTTATGGAAAAAGCTTGCGGTGATGGATAACATACTTTCCTTGCCTCTTCAACCTGTAGTTTCCTTTTCTTCCTTTATTTATTTTTATAAACACCCGCCATGTCTGTCGCTTTTATCGGCAAATCTGGCTGAAAAACAGGCATTGGAAGGTATTTAAAGCGACTATATTTATGCAGTTTGTCAATTATCGATTTAGTTCTTTTATCCTCTATTACTCCTTCTCTGATATATTGATTGAGTATATCATAAGAAAATCCCAACACGTCTTCATCTGTCTTTCCCGTAAGACCATCTTCCGGTGGTTTTATGAGAAACTTCTCAGGAATTTCGAGTTGCCTTCCTACTTGAATAACCTCATCTGTTGTTAACATGGCCAGTGGAGCTAATGCTCCTGCTGAATCTCCATAAACCGTTACATACCCTACCCAGTCTTCGGATAAATTACTGTTATTTATAACTCTGCTTCCAACAATAGATTGAGAAATGGCAAACAGTAAAGTCATCCGTACTCTTGGAGGTAAATTTAATTTTGTCTTTTTAGAGATAACTGGAATAAAATCGCTGCTCATCCCTTCTAAAGAACTAAAAAAAGCTTCCGTCATTTTATTGATAGGAACAGTTGCATGGGGAATACCTAAATAATCACAAATCTCATAAGCATAGTTAATATCTTTTTGTATACCATCGGGCATAAGAATCCCAATCGTATTTTCTTTTCCTAACGCCTCTACACATAATGCTGCAACAACAGAGCTATCTTTCCCACCAGAAATTCCAATGACTGCCTTATTTCCTCCATTGTTTACCATCATATTCCTAATCCATTCAATAAGATCCTGGGTGATTCTTTCCAGTTTGTTTTTCTCTAGCCTCACAACTAAATCCTCACCTTCATATTTAACCCGGTCATAATGTCCAGAGCTTTTTCATGTAAATCTGAAAAAGAGCTTAAGCATAATTTATTGTTAATAATAATTTCTGACTTTGGAAACATATTTCGAAATATTACGGCGTTGGCCAGAACACATACATTAGTCTCTATACCAACAATCTCAATGGTTCCAATAAACTTTTCTTTATCGTATTTTTGTTTAAATTCCTCTCAAAACTTCGGAGACAGGGCATAGTAATATTTTTCCAAAGAAATGTGTTTTGCTAATTTTCCTTTTAATGGGGGATAAAGCTCCTGTCCCAATTTTTTTTCTTTTACCAGACGATTATCGCCTGGTAATTTCTTATGAATATCCAGCGTATAGAAAATTAGATCTTTTTTTTGCTCATATTTTTTGATCTTTTCTATTATACCATTAACAAGCCTGTCAGCACCTTTTACAACCATCCTGCCCCTTTCCTGATCCACAAAATCATTTTGCATGTCAATAATTAAAAACATAAAACCTCCTAAGTGAAAACTGAAAGTAAATTTCGGCTTAAGTTTTTTTAAGCCTTATTTTATTCCCCCTGCAGGCAAACTACCGATTCGACATGGCTTGAGAGGACAGCATTGATGTCTTGAGCCAGTTTATGAACCCTGCGTATGAGGAAACATATCAACGGGTTTTTGACTGTTTTTTGAGAATCCGAGGTATGGGGGAACATATCGACCTCGGTTAGTACATGGATTTTATTCTTGTTTAAACTCAAGCTTATCCTTCAAAACTTCCGGTATATGTTTAGAAGAAATTTCATATTCAATATACGCTGGAGTATCCTTGAACATAAGCACAGAAGGAAATGCCATAGAAGTGTTATGCTTCAAAAACTCTATATGAAATGTCAAAATATCAATTTCTTCGTTTTCGAAAACTAATTTGATTAAACGGATTAATCATCCCTATGTCTTTGAAAGATGGTGGTTGTATAGGATAATGCACATATTTTAACAGTGTCGCTATCTTGTATTGAAGCTGTTCTGATGCGTTAATTTGTAAAAGCATTTGAATCACATGATATAGAAACAGCAAAGTCATTATGCTCAGATGATACCGTTTGGGATATTCATGGTTACAATAACTTACACATTGAAGAATGCCCTTTTGCATGAAACAGTTATTAACTTTGCCTTACTCTCCGGGGTTAGTGGTTTTTGTTCCTATTATGAATAAATATGTCTGGCGGTTTCGTTGGCAGCCAGGACTGCCTTGCGCAGAAAGTCCTGGGCGATGCGCAGCCTGGACTGTTTTAAAGCGTAACGCTTGGTCTTGTCTGAATCAACCGGTTCGTACATATAGGTATCCATGGTAACTTCAACCTGGATAACATGGACGTGATTGTCGGGATCGCTGTGCATTCTCGTAATAAAACCGCCTGCATATGGATCGTTTTTGGCTAAAGTCAGCCCCAGACCAGAAGGTTTTATACCATGCTTCAGTGAATCGACGAAGGCCTTGATCATGTCCGGGTGGGCTGAAGTGTCATCGAGAGTCCCGACCACAATGTTGTCCCGCTCCTCTCCCTCGTCGTGAACCCGGCCCAGCCCAATGGAAGACATTGAATGGGCGTCAATCAGAAGGGCGTAACCCTGCTCCCGCTTGAGGTTTTCAATCAGCGAGGCCAGGATACGGTGATAAAGATCATAGTATATTAAGACTTTTTCTTCCTGGGCTTTGTTGTATTCTTTTTGCAGGACGAGTTTATCTTCAATGCTGTAATATTCTGTCGGAGAGTTGCCCAGGTGTTTGGGCAGATGCTTCGATTCAGAGCCTTCCCTGCTGCGGTTCATATCTACAAAAAACGGGGCTAACCGCGATATCACC
>SLRC01000098.1 GCA_007131175.1 Syntrophomonadaceae bacterium | reverse complement strand
CTTTAGCCAGATAGACGCGCATGTCTATTCCCCCTCGTAAAAATCGATATAGACTTGACGGTTTTCAGAGCTCGGGAAGACAGTTTTTCCACATTCCGGGCACTGGTAAAAGGGCGGCTCAGGCTTGAACTTCTGCTGACAAACAGGGCAGCTTTCCCAGGCCTCCTTAACAGCAAGTTCAATATTGGCCTGCTCCAGAAAAGTCCCCCGAACCACATTTTCCAGCGCAAAAGAAAGGGCCCTGTGGCTGACTGAAGCTAATTCGCCGGCTACAACCCGCAGGCGGGTGATCTTTTTTATTCCCCTGCTGCGGGCGTCATGCTCCACTGATTCAATGATAGATTCAACTAACGACAGTTCATGCATTGTTTCACCATTGCTTCTATCTCTTTTTTAACTCTGGCTTCGATTAGTGGAAGCTTGCTCGTCAAAACATCACTTAGTCCAATCGTGTTATTAATTTGTTTTATTTGAATACCAAGAATAATTATTTTGCCTGGTGTACAACCTGTTGCTTTAGCATATCTAAGCAGCCCACAGGGATCCGATTGGTGCGAAGATATCTGTTGTTCGGATTGGACGCTTTCCAAATCTTCCAATGAGTATTTGAATATTTCCCCCGGTTCCGCTCCCACATCCACGGCATCCAAAAAAATAATGTTAGAATAGCTATCGAGCAGGTAAAGCAAACCCAGCCCGATAGTACCTCCGTTGAGCACATCCACATCTTGGTCATCATCGTAGCAGGGCATCAGCCTTTCCGCAAGAATTGGCCCGATGCCGTCATCACCGCAAAGGAAATTACCGATGCCCAATACCAGCAAGTTTTTATTGTCCTTTTGTCCAGGCATGGCAGTTCTCCTTTCTGTACTTTAATTTTCCAGTCAGGCCGTCCTAAATAGGACGGCCTGACAGTTGTTCAATATCCGGGATTAAGAGAAATGATCCGGTTGCCTTTAGGGTGAGTTATGTGAATGGCACAGGCCAAACAGGGATTGAAAGACCGGATAATGCGCACTGGATTTAAAGGGTTATCCGGGTCGGGTACCGGCGCGCCTATTAAAGCCTCTTCCATCGGGCCTCTTTGCCCCGCATTATCTATAGGGGAAGCATTCCAGGTTGTTGGAACAACCATCTGGTATCTCTTAACTTTTCGATCATATATAGTGATGTAGTGGCCGAGGGCGCCTCTGGGCGCTTCTATCAATCCCTTTCCAGTTCCTTCGAATGGCGGATCCCAGCGATCGGTATCATGAATCTGTGCATTGCCACCTGCGCCATATACCCCGGTTGAACCAATCTTCTCTACAAGCTCGTCAATCCAGGCAGTTATTGTATCAGCCATGATTAATGTATCAACTGCCCTTGCAGCATGGCGCATTACAACTCCCGGATTTGTAACATTTAATTCTTTCATCAGGCTCATAAAAGCACCGGGCTGCATGACCAGCATCCGGGCAAGCGGCCCCACTTCCATTGGCTTGCCCTGGTATCTTGGCGCTTTTACAAAAGTATAGCCTTTTTCCTTATCCAAAGCCACCTCAGTTATTCTTTCTGTTGGCAGCCCGGGCCTGGGCTCATCTTTGTACCATGCATAATCAACTTCTTCACGAATTTCGTCATGGTTAAAGGGCAGGATATTTTTAAAATCGTTATTCAATATTACCCCGCTTGGATATAACAAGTTGTTACCCTCTTGGTCAAGGTGATAACCACCAACACTAAAATAGTGGCCTGCAGTAGCCCCGACAGAAGCTTGTTCCAGCGGAGCCAGGGGTCCCTTGGCCAGTAAAAGAGCGTCAGGTATATAGGTGTTTTTAACAAAATCAATGACCTCAGTTATGATACGCCTAAACTGCTCTATCTGCCCCAGAGTTGGATAGAAGGTAACTCCTCCCACAACCATGGAAGAGTGGTGCGGCTGTTTGCCTGAAAAAATTGCAGCCGCTTTCCTTCCTTTAGCTTGTATATCAAGTGCCTTCAGGTAGTTATAAACTAGCTGAGTCACCAATTCCGGATCGCGAACACAAAATTCATCCGGCTGGTATGCCGGCAAAACCGGATGTAAATCCCCTGCCTCGGCTAGAGCCTTAATTTTTTCCTTCACTTCCAACAACTCAGGAACATTACCATTGTATTCAAGAACAGCAGTAGGATCTAGATAATCCAAGGCAGAAAGGTGGTAAAAGTGTAACACGCCATCATGTAACCACAAGGCGCCCATAATGAGGTTGCGCAAAAGCCGGCCCATATCTGGAACTACCGCACCATGCGCCTCTTCAACGGCCCTGCACGAGGACCAGCCATGGACCCCGCTTCAGACGCCACAAGCTCTCTCAACAACATATGGAACATCACGCGGATCTTTTCCTTCAACTAGCTGTTCCAACCCCCGAAACATGGTTCCTACCAATCTTGCATCGCTGACTATGCCGTTTTCAACTTCAACCTCAATTTTTAGATGCCCTTCTATTCTTGTTACGGGATCAATAACAATTTTATTCGCCATGTTCGCTTTCTCCCTCCTTGTTCTTTTTCAAAAGCTCAGCTAACTTGTAAACTACAAAAGGAGCGGCAACGATTCCCGCACCCAGTGCAGCGGAGGCAGGAGCAATGCCGTTAGGTTGCAGCGTTATGGAGCCCACTTGCGGACCACCGGGGATAAGGGGGGAAACATACAGGGGAGAGAGATCCTTGTAAAACTGGGGTTCCACGCAGCCGGCACAAGGGGCGCCGGAGCGAATACATGAATTCACGCCGTCATTAAACCAGATCCGGTTACAGTCAGCGTGGGTGACCGGTCCTTTGCAGCCCATTTTTAAAAGGCACCAATCCACCGTGGCCGGATCGTTCCAGTCTGTCAGGAACTGCCCCCTTTCAAAGAAGGCCACCCGTGGGCAGGTGTCGTGAACAAAATGGTTGCCGAAATAAGCCTGGGGACGGTTCAGATCGTCAAGCGGCGGCAGTTCGTTGAAATGCAGGTAATACAGCAGGGTTCCCACCATCCAATTCGGGTTGGGCGGGCACCCGGGGATATTTACTACCGGTTTATAATCCACAAGTTCTTCCACGCTTTTGGCTCCCGTAAAACCGGCCCTGGGTATGCCTCCAAAAGCTGAACACGTGCCGGCGGCTATCACCGCGACAGCATTCCCGGCAGTCTTGTGCAGCAGTTCGTCGAAAGGCATCCCTTCCACGAAGCAGTAACGGGGGTCGGCCGTTGGGATGGATCCCTCTACCACCAACAGGTAACCACCTTTATTCACTGTTTCCTTTAAAACATCGGCGCTAAGGTCTCCAGCCGAATTCATAATGGTCGTATTAAAACGCATGGACACATGGTCCAATAAGACTTCACCTGGCCCCGGGTTCATGGTGGAGAGCAGGGAGCAGGTGCAGCCGGTACAACCCTGCCCCTGGATCCAGATTATGGGCTTTTTGTGTATTGCACTCGCTGCTGCTTCGGCAAAAAGACCGCCGAAATAGTATTCAAGACCGAATGCAGCAGCCGCGGCAGCACAATACTTGATAAAATTCCGTCTGGAGATACCCTTAAACTCCAGAATATTAAAGAGTTTTTCGTTTTGATTATCTATTCCGCTCATGTTCCTCCTCCTTCAAGTTAGATAGGTAATGAACAATAAACGCTGTTGCTTATGACTTAACCCTGGATTCTCCTTTATTGACCCACAGGGCAAAGGCCATAGCCGCAATGACAACAGAGCGTATTGGCTTATAAATTATCCCCCAAGCGCTGGCGGCAGCGGGAACCTGTGGATCTTCAGGTAAAGCGTAATTGGTCTCGCTGTTTTCCAGGCCTTTTTCAAGGACATAAAGCATACCCAGTCCATCCAATTCATCCAATCCATATATGCCCGCACGGGAAGCGCCTTTCTTCTTAAGCTCTACCACCCTTGCTTCAGCCATTTCTATGATGCGGTTTCTGCTTCCAAACACCAAGGTTCCAGTAGGGCATGCTTGCACGCAAGCAGGGATCATTCCCCTGCTCAGGCGATCGGAGCAAAAAGTACATTTGCGTGCTATGTTTAGGGCCCGGTTAAAACCCACCACGTTAAATGTGCAATTGGCGATACAGTAATTACAGCCGATGCACCTTTTTTCATCTATTTCCACGGTGCCAATTGCTGTGTGATGGATAGCGCCCACGGGGCAAACCTGGACACAGGCGGCATCTCTGCAGTGCATACAGCTTATGCGGGTATATAGCATCTTTCCAGGGGCGGCCTCGTCTTCCTTTGAACTGTAGCGGTTATAGGCAACGTCAATCCACTGGTGGTCAGAGAAACGGGGTCGCCCTTCCCTGGCTGTATGGAACTTGAATTCTTTCAGCTTGAGGCGGTTCCAATTATTACAGGCAATGATGCAGGTTCTGCAACCTGTACACTTGGATGTATCGATAAGCATGGATACTTCATTTAAAGGTTCTGCCGCGGCGGCAGTCCCGGACAGGCCGGCAGTGTTTAAACAGGCGGCGGCGGCAATCGCTCCCGATATTTTAAGAAACTGGCGGCGTGGCACCTCGGTCATGCTAAATCACCCCCGGTTAATAATAATACCCACAAATAGTTACCGAATGCCAGATACTTTTTCATCTTCCCACCCCATGTACCGGTGGTTTACGAACACCAGGGCGTTTTAATAAAGGAACCGTTTTTTCTTTTGGTTCGCTAAATGAAGGCCGCCTCGTAACCCTGTCAATCATAGGAACAAAAGCGTTCATTAAGAGAATGGAGAAAGCCATTCCCTCCGTTGGAGCCAGGAGAACCCGGAATAACATCAGCAAAACTCCAATCGCCACCCCGAAAATAACTTTGCCTTTCAGGGTGATGGGGCTGGTTACCCAATCGGTGGCCATAAAAAATGCACCGATCATTACTCCACCCGCAAGGATGTGGTAAAGTGGATTTTCACCCATTACCATTGCCATTATAAAAACGGCGCCGATAATTGCAGCCGGCATATGCCAGCTGATATGTTTTTTATAAATCAGGAAAATCCCTCCTACCAGGATAGCCAGAGCCGAAGTTTCACTGAGGGAGCCGCCCGCATAGGCAAAAAACAAATGACTTAACGGTAACAAATCTGCCCCCTGCATTAACATGGCCAGCGGGGTAGCCTGGGAGATGGTGTCAATTGGCCCAAAGTAGGGGCGCAACGAGGCGAAGGCTGCAGTAACATTGTAAAACAGGGGATAGATTAGAATTACGGCCACCCGGCCAAAAAGCGCAGGATTAAAACGGTTCCAGCCCAATCCGCCCATCAATTCCTTGGCCAGCCCTATGGCAATAAATGTAGCCAGGGCCGCTGTCCACCAGGGGGTGCCTGGGCCAAACAACAGTGCCACAAGCAATCCGGTAACAATTGCGCTCCCGTCATGCAAGGTAACGGGCTTATTTAATATTTTCCGGAACAATAACTCTGTCAGGACTGCGGTAACCAAACAAACGGCGATCAGGAGTACGGCATAATAACGAAATAAAACCACACTGACAAGGGTTACGGGCATCAGCGCGTATATTACATCGAACATGGCGCTTGACACCGTATCTTTGGCCTTTAGGTGAGGGGCAGGCGATAACACAAGTTTTTGATCATAACTCACAAATTACCTCCTCCTTTTCCCTATCATCTAATATAAGGACTCTTTAATTATTACCTATCCTCCGATCAGGTTTTATTTTCTGCTACGCTGTCTTTTTTTTATTTCCGGTTTTGCCCGCTGCACCCAGTGAACAATCGGCCTTGCTGCCGGACAAATGTAAGAACAAATACCGCACTCAATGCAGTCCATTAAGTCCCCCTTTTCAGCCTCATCATACATGTCTTTTTCAGCCCAAATGCTGATCTGGTTGGGATAAAGCATCATGGGGCAATGATCCACACATTTACCACAGCGCACACAATCAGTGTAATCCATCCACTCACGGGTCATTTCCGGTGGAAGAATAATAACACCGGTGGTGCATTTTACAATGGGAACCTCTAAATGAGGCTGGGCCAGCCCGGTCATGGGACCTCCGAGCACCAGTTTGTGGTTCTCAATCTCTTCCATGCCGCATTCTTTGAGAATATGACTCGCCGGTGTTCCAATCCTGACCAGGTAATTACCGGGCCTGGCCACCTTGGGACCGCTGACAGTTACAATCCGTTCAATCATTGGTTTGTCATATACATAGGCCTCCAGAGCGGCTACGGTAGTACCTACATTTCGCACAATACAGCCCAGTTGAGCTGAACGGGCCCCCCTTGGAACATCCCTGCCAGTGGCCGCTTTGATCAGATGCGACTTAAATCCCTGCGGATATTTAACGGCCAGCGGTACAACTTCCATATCTTCCCGGTCTTTAATCAATTCATTGATTGCCTTGATCGCATCGGGCTTGTTCACTTCAACACCAAACAGTGTTCTTTGTGCCCCGATGCTTTTCATTTTCAGTTCGGCGCCTTTTACCAAAGCTTCAGTTTTTTCCAACATTAAGCGGTGGTCGCAGGTTAAAAACGGTTCACATTCGGCACCGTTTAACAACAATGTATTAACCCCGTCATCGTGTTTAGTTTGAATATGTGTGGGCAATGCAGCACCACCCATGCCGACCAAACCGCCTTCCCGGACACATTTGCGGTATATTTCAAGATCAACGTTTTCCGGATCGCGGACCTGCTTCATTTCAAACTCCTGGGGCCCGTCATCTGCCAGTATAACGATGCAGTCATCTTCGCCACCGCTGGGAACAGTCCGTTTTTCAATGGCCTTTACTATTCCGGAAATGCTTGCATGGACCGGTGCGCTGAAAAATTCTTTTGAATCACCAATTTTTTGCCCAATTTTAACTTTGTCTCCTGCCTTGACCAGCGGTTCACAAGGCTCACCCAGACACTGGAGCAGAGGAATAATTACTTCCTGCGGAAGAGACAGCCTGGTAATAGGCTTGTTTTCAGTGTAACTTTTGTAGTGAGGTACATGTGCCCCGCCTTTAAAGGTTTTCACTTCCATCAATGTTCACCTCCCCGTAGTCCTTCCTTTTGTCCGCCAGCACCGCATTTAAGCTGTTTTCACTGAGCAGTACCCCTCTTTTTCAGCGTATCTCCTCCTTCCAGCTTTGGTAAAGCCTATCCATATACTAGAAACCATGCTGCATGTGCAAACTATAAAGCAACTCTATCTAATTTTTCTGCAATCCAAAATTTAATGATGGCTTGACGCGGAACACCAAGACGTTTTGCCTCTTTATCTAAGGAATGAAGCATCCAAATAGGAAAATCAACATTTACCCTTTGCTGTTCCTGGCCGGACTTTGGCCTTGTTATATCAAAATACTCCTGGTTATCTGTGAATTTCTTCGCCATATCCATGGTTTTCAAAGTAATAACCTCCTCAGGAAGGGAGAATGTATACACCACCGAATTGTAGCTTTGGTTATCTCGTCTTCCAGATAACCTTTGTTTTAAGTAAACATAAATCACCCCATTGTGATAGAAATGAAAGACATATTATTTAGATTTGGTGTGTTGTGGGTATAGCAGGAAAGCTATTGATATTCATCGCCTTAATTATAATAAAGCCGGCTTGTTCATAAAATAAGAAAAATGCGCATTTGAAGTGGTTAAAAAGTGCGCATTTTAAATAACGCTAATGGGGAAAATTATGGGGACTCATGGGCAAATCAGTGGGTAATAATTATGGTTGGTCCAGGATGTTAAGTTACATACCTGTTCCACTATGCTCTCAAGGAAAAACACATTTTGACCCTGTATACAGGCTTAGCCCCATCAAGCTTGATATCCATTTCTTTTACTTCTGCAACCCATCTACGCCCCAGCAGACTCCTGCACCCTCTATCAAGCCTATCCATTTCTTCAACTTCGTAAATTCTTGCGTCCTCGAGGGTTTCAGATGTTTTTACTAAAATACTATTGGCAGCGTCTTCCCATGATTTTTCACTTATTCCTACCATTTCGATACTTTTTTTTACACTCTCCATGAGAGAACCTCCTTTGGTTTAAAAAGAGTGTCTTTATAAAATTTTAATATAAAACTTTAATCCTTGTCACTAAGAAAAATGCGCATTTTAAGTGGTTAAAAAGTGCGCATTTTTAATATAACTTTTGTATAACTAATGTGGAAAATCATGAGGACTTATGGGTAACCAGTATTGCTTACAAATGGGTGAGCATCCTGGCAATATCCTGCATTTCGAGATCGTTGTTTATCTTTAATTTTTCTTTTATATGGCCCTTGTGGCGATCCACCGTTTTGGGGCTGATAAACAAGCGGTCGGCAATTTCCTGGCGCCCAAAACCCTGTATTATCAACTCCATTATTTCCTTTTCCCGAAGTGTAAGTTTTTGGTGTTTTTCATATACCTCTTCATCAGGAGTAAGGTTTTTATAGTCATCCAGGAGCGGGCCAAGCAGTGTCGGGCTGAGATAGGGGATATCCCGCCTGATGTTCTCTAGTGCTGCTTGCAATTCAGGAAAGGGCGCCCCTTTGAAAATATAGCCGGATACACCGGCTTTTAAGGCCTGGCGGACAAAAAGGTGATCCGCGTGCATGGATATTATTACTATTTTTATATTTGCACAACGCTCTCTGAGCTGGCGTGTCGCCTCCAATCCGTCAAGTCCGGGCATGGCTATGTCCATCAGGATAAGATCCGGCTTTAAAGAAGCGGCCATTTCCACGGCTTTATGCCCGTCTTCCGCTTCACCAACTATCTCAATCTCATCAACAGTCTCCAGCAGTGAGCGAAGCCCATGGCGAAAAAGGGCATGGTCGTCTGCGATAAGCACACGCAATATCGTAGAGCCTCCTTTTAGGCATACTTAATGGTGAAGTGGAATAGCTATAGAAATTCTGACACCCTTCCCGGGCACTGCATCAATCTGTAACTCCCCCCCCAGCAGGTTAACCCGCTCCCACATGCCGGCAAGGCCCAAACCTTTGCTGAAAATATTTAGCCGGGCGGGATCAAAACCTTTGCCGTTATCCTTGATAATCGCAGTTAGCATGCCTGGTTTTTTAAGCAGTTCCAGCTCAACCCTGGTGGCGCCCGCATGTCGGACCACATTAGTCAAGGCTTCCTGTATACATCTGTATAGTGCCGTTTCCAGATCAGCAGGCAATCTCTGGGAAAAGCCTTTTTCTTTTATTTTTATATCCAGTCCTGTCCGGGTTGAAAGCTCCCGCACCATCTCTCGGACAACCTCAACCAGGCCAATATTGTCCAATGAAGGAGGACGCAATGCCACAATCTGATTTCGGACATAGTTCAGGGTTTGCTCCAGAAGCTTTATACTGGAAGCAACTTTTTCCTGGAGTGGTTTTTCTGCAGAGGCCAGTTTCAGTTGCAAGTATTGTAAATCGAGACTGATCACCGTCAGGGTTTGTCCTATTTCATCATGCAGTTCACGGGCCAGCCGGGCCCGTTCTTCCTCGTATGCATTTAAGATTTTCCCTGAAAGCATTGCCATTTCCTGCTGGGCTTTAGTTAAGGATGTTAAATGTCGATCTTTTAATTCCGCCAATGCGCCAACCACATAAGCAATAAAACATAAAGCAATGCCCCTGATTATGACACCGTAATTAGCCAAGCCCTCCTGGGGAACATTTATGCCGATATGGATGAAAGCCAGAAATAAAGCAACATAAACTGCTTTTTTATAATACCATAATCCGGCCATAGTGATGGGAAGGTAATAAAGATGGGTGTAGACAATTTTGGTATCCAGAATAATATTTACATATAATGAAACTGGCAGTAAGAGGGCGGTTAACAGCAGTAAGACAACCAGCCTGTTTTGTTGGTTGATCATCCCCATTATCAGCTTCACATCCATATCGTCATCAAAGGTATATATAAATATTACATCATCTTTTAATTTTAATCAATATTTCATGTGATTTCTTTTTGTTTCGTTTGTATTACATCTTAACAAGAAACAAAAATCATTGTGAATACGATGACCCGATCGTGCACTTAAAGAAATTGCGCTTGAGATGACTGAAGGGAAAAATCAAAGAGAAATCTAATACACTATAGCCTTTCAAGCTTGTAATAAAAAATTCTCAGGAATTCATTATCCGGCTTCCAGACAAAGCGGAATCCACGCACCCGCCCACCCTGATCCAATGCCGCTTTTACTCCGTCTGCCGTATATTCCAGCTGGCTGTCTGTGTAAACCCTTCGGGGGATGGCAAATCGCACCAGCTCAAAGGGTGGGGGAGTGTACTTGCCGGTTTCAGGGTCAGTTCTGCTCCATCCCAGGCTTGATGGGTTTTCTCCTGCATATACACCTGCTTCAATATAAGTCTGCACGGAGAGGGCATGGGCAGCAAATTCTTCTTTAGCTAAATGGGGGTATGCTTTTTCCCCGTTCACATACACAGCGTGGCCTCCCACAGGCTCATAGATGGGAATCTCCCGTTCCCGCATCAGTTTGCCCAAGTATTCAACCTGACCGATCCGGTAGGCCAGGTAATCGTAATCCAGCCCTTCGTTAAGACCGATGGCCACAGCTTCCAGGTCTCTGCCGCTCAGTCCGCCATAAGTAAGAAAACCGTCAAAGATAATCAACCATTGTCCCATCTCTTCATAGAGGCTTTGGTCGTTTGTCGCGATAAAGCCTCCTATATTGACAAGGGCTCCTTTTTTTGCACTCATATGCATGACATCAGCATATGAAAATATTTCATGGCAGATTTCCCGGATCGACCTATTACCATAACCCTCTTCCCTCTCTTTAATAAAATAAGCGTTTTCCGGCACCCTCGCCGCGTCCACCACTACCTTGATCCCGTTTTTCCGGGCCAGCTTGCTGGCTGCCCTGAGGTTGGCCATGGATACAGGCTGACCTGCAGTAAAATTATTCACCAGCACCATGTTCAGAAAGGGGATCATGGCTGCTCCTTTTTCATTAATTGCCTTTTCAAAAGCTTCCAGGTTAATATTGCCTTTAAAGTCTGCCGCAGTTTCCGGAGCTAAAGCTTCCGGTGCAGGAAGATTTACCGGGTTGGCACCAAAGAGTCTGGCATGAGCTTCAGTTGTTCCAAAGTGGGCGTTGGCATAGGTTGTAGTTCCCGGTTTTTTAATTAAAACACGGCAAACAACGTGCTCAGCAGCTCTCCCCTGGTGAGCAGGCAGCACGTACTTAAACCCGGTGTAATCCTGCACAGCCTTTTCAAAGTTATACCAGTTGCTGGCGCAATAATAGGATTCGTCACCCCGCATCATTCCGGCCCACTGCTCTTGGCTCATGGCAGATGTCCCGCTGTCTGTGAGCAGGTTAACAGGGATTTCTTCCGCCGGCACATAGGCAAAACAGTAATGAGCTTCCTTAATTAGTTGTTCCCTTTTATCTCTGGTATTCCACTTGATCGGTTCCACTACCTTGATTTTAAAGGGAGCTTTCCTTTTCATGTACATGCCAACATCTCCTTTTTTAAAAAAAACTTGAGCAAATCAGGGCACCGCCTGAAAATTGCCAACATTACCAGCTTCTATCATAATACATTGCCAATCTAAGGTAAAGGGTTTGGAATTTGTCTTATAAATTATCTTAAGTTATTAATAAAATTTATATGAATAAACTATATACTAAGTTTAAAGTAATTGTGGTATAATAAATATTATTATACATAAAAAGAAGGGAATGGTATTATGAAAATTGATATTGAAAAAAGCAGGGTTACATTATTTCCTGAAAATGCAGAGGAAAAAGCGAAGCTTGAAGCCATCTGGAAGATACTTGTGGAATGCGTTGGGGATAGCAGAAAACTGGTGCCTATTGGAGAATATATTCCCCAAAAAGATAATAAAGGTGCATCTTTCCATATTGAAGGCCTTGAACCTCAGGACAGTTCTTTCGTAGAGGTAAGGGTGGAGAAAGAATCTGAAGTTTATTGCAAAACATGTAATAAAATTGTAATCGTGAAAGCGGGGGAGGTTATACCCATTTGCTGCGGCAAAATGATGGAGATTGTTGAGTAAAGAGATAAAAAATAAATACATTGTTTAAGATTAATGAGGTTCAAGCCAATCTTAGAACCTCATTTTTTACTAATTAGGTCAATTACTTTTAACAAATTTATTTCTGCAATGTTTCTGTTATAATGAATTTACAAGGAAGGTGGCAGTATGGAAAAGGAAAACGAAATTAAAAATATGTACCGTTTTTTTCTAAAGGACAGTATCCGCAAGATGATTGATTTCTCAAAAACAGACCAGAACAAAGGCACAGAATGCCCTCCAATGGAAAAACCCTATGCTGAAGATGCGGTAACAGTAAAATTACTTAAACCTGAAAACTGGAAGGATATGGGCAAACACGATCTGTTTTCAGCTATATCCCGGCGAAGCAGCCGACGGGATTACACAAATAAACCCCTTACACTTGACGAAGTTTCTTTTCTTCTTTGGGCTACCCAGGGCGTTCGGGGGGTACCCGTTTCAGGGCACGCATTGCGGACAGTCCCTTCTGCAGGCTGTCGCCATGCCCTTGAAACATACCTGGTTGTCCTTAATGTGGATGGCTTAAAAGAAGGTGTTTACAGGTACCTGCCCCTTTCCCACCAACTACTTTTTGAGTTTGAAACCAGCAACCTGCACCGGGAAATCGTAAAAGCAACCCTTGGTCAGCCATTTACCGGCAGGTCAGCAGTCACCTTTGCTTGGTCAGCTATACCATACCGCATGGAGTGGAGGTATGGGCTTGCAGCTTACAAGGTGATTGCCCTGGATGCAGGTCATGTCTGTCAAAACCTGTACCTTGCCTGTGAAGCCATTGGAGCAGGTACATGTGCAATAGCTGCTTATGATCAAGATGCCATTGATGCCCTTTTGCAGCTCGATGGTGAAGAAGAGTTTACCGTTTATCTGGCCCCTGTGGGTAAAATTATACCTGAGAATTAGGCGGTTACAGTTACAGTGCTTACTTTAAAGGGTTTTGGGCGAATACACTGTTAAGTATCAGTTCCCAGGAAAGTTCATTAAAGCCCAATTCCTGCTGCAATGAAAATATACTATCTTCCAACTCACGCACAATGAGACGGCTTTCCTTTTGTAATGCAGAATACTGCTCATAATCATCTTCAAAATATAAAAATGCTTTTTCTGTTAAATAATACGACTCCCACAGATTATTTATGATAGCCAGGGAAAGATAGGAATACATTGCATGATTATTCTTAATTTGAACTGGATCACCATCCCAGGCTGGTACATTTTCAGCATATTTATTTACCGTATTTTCCCTTAATAATTCCAACTCCTTCAGCGAAGTGGCCGTGGATGCAAAAGCGCTTTCTGCGTTATACTTTTTGAAAATCTCATAGTGTGCCTGTTCAACAAAATATATATTCGTGTTCAGGTTGATTACATCAACCCATCTTAAAGACAGTGTGCTAAAATAATCATTCCATGTCCTGTAAAATTCTTTTATTCTGAAAGCATCCTCAGCATTGGAAAGGGCTTGCCAGCCCTCGTCGGCAGTATCCTCAGAACGAAACCCATCCCTGGTCGTTATGGTAACGGTATAGATGTCTTCATTCCACTCAACCTCGGCACCCATTGCTTCAGATACAAAACGCAGCGGGACAAGGGTCCTGCCCTGGTAAACAAATGCAGGCACATCACCTTTAACGTCCCTGTTGTCAACCAATACCCGAACCACAGAAAAGCCGTCGAACAAACCAAAAGGTGATGCAAAGCCTGATGAAGCAAAAATACTTACAAGCAATACTGTGGAAAAAATCAGCAAAAACCCTTTCTTTTTCATCCTGTTCACACCCTTGCAATTAATTTAATAATATGCTCTTTTTATCCACTTGTGGAAAGTTGTTCGATGTGGTGCGGTGTACCCATGACTACAACAGTATCATCTTTTTGCAGCTCATAGTCCGCCTTTGGTTCAATAATGCTATCGCCTTTTACAATACAAACAATTTTAATAAAACCCTGATGTTTTTCCGCCAGTGCTTGAATTTGAATGGGTGCATGATGCCATACCAGTTCACGTACTACATAATTGGAAAGCCTGGGTAAAACACCCATATCCACCATAGCTACCTGCAAAAGCTGGTAGCCCAGTAACGACTCAGAATGCACATGATTTGCCCCGGTCTGGCGCAGGCGGTCAACAGCCTCAGCCTGAACAGCCCTGGCCACCACATTGATATTGGGATTCAACTGCCGGCTTGCCAAAACGGTAAAAATATTAATTGTATCGTTATCAAGCGTAACAATAAGGGTGTCCGCTTCCTGGATGCGCGCCTGCTGCAGTATATGCGGTTTTGTGGCATCACCCACAACAATCTTTCCGCGAAAATAAAGGGGCTTGTTTACTATATCGATGACTACGGGATAAATATCTGACCTGTTAAGTTCTTTTCCCGCTTCCTGCCCCACACGCCCGGCGCCTACAAGAACCACATGTTCCCCGGGTCCCGGTCCCCCAATATAAGAAGAAAGACGATCCACGCTGTCCCCGGGCCCCAAAACAATCAGGGTGGATTCATTTATTTTTGTATCCGCAGTGGGCGTGGTAATGGTTCCATCAGAATGCCAGATTGCGGCAATGGTAGCCCCCGTTTGTGTGCGTATCTTCATATCGCCAATGGCCTGATTGCTGAACTCGCTGTGTGAACCGATGTGAATGATACTTGGCTTTAGCTGTTTAATGAGCTGGAGGGATACATCAACATCAATTAATTTTAGAAATTCCGTAGGGCTGGCATCGGCGCAAATCCAATTAACCAGTTGTTGGCCCAGTGTTTCCTCAAGCACAACGACATGCTTTGCCCCTGCAGCATGTGCCAACTGGGCCCGCTCATCGTTTTCCATCACGGCAAGAACAGGCGTTTTACTCATTGTGGAGACACCCAGTGTAATATTGATATTCTCCGTGTCGTCACTGGAAGCCACCACAACCCGGGCCCGCTCAACGGCCAATCTTTTTAAACCTTCTGCATGCCCTGGATCGGCACAGATACAGTGGATTCCTTTTTCAATGAGGGAAACAGCTTGCGGCTGTTCCAATGCAGCGACAACATAGGGGATGCGGTTACGCACAAGCAGTTGGATAGTGCGGGCAATCGTTTCGTTATAGGCGGTAAAAACCACATGTCCGCTCATTTTTGTAACCGTGGGGGCTTTAGGAACAATGCGGCTTTCAATTAATGTTGCCATGAGCGTTCCGGCGATCATAAAAATCATGAACACCCCGGAGACCATTAAAAGTATTGACAGGACAACCATGGGGTACGATTCAAAGGGAAGGAGTTCTCCATAGCCAGTTGTGGTGATCGTCTGCACAATAAAAATAGCTGCCTGGCCTATGGTAATTTCCCTGCCTTCATAAGCGAGCATCATATATTTGACCACGGGGATCAGTACCACAATAATAATGAGAAATAAAGCAAAAAGGCGGAAAAGCAGCCACTGACTGTAATCGGTAACGCGGAAAAGACGAGCCTTCCGCATATTATAATCACCTGCATTGTCTTTTTGCCGGGCTATCAATTTTTTGTAATATCTCACAGCCTGCTTTCAGCCTCCCCCGCTTTACCTGGTTAATACAATATAATGCAACATTTGCTAAGGGATAATTACAAGGTTAGTTGTTACACGCCTTTCAGCTCCACCCGATGGCCGGTTTAATACTCTTCCATCATAGTAGAATGTGCTGGAGCCTCCCCCATCCAAATTGTACGCATCCCTTACATTGAACTCCAGTAACTTGTCTTGTGCCTCCTCAAGGGTCACCCCAGTGCTCCACCCTTCCCTGCGCCCATCGATAACAATCAGGAGCAAATCATCGTTTTCAAAATGTCCGATTAGGGTTCTGGGGTGTCTTGTATTCGCCCATGCGCTGGGAATAGGCTGTTTGACACCACCCTTCAATAACGTTGGCAAAAAGCTAGCTCCGTGGATAACATCCAGCTCAGTCAATTGTTCCCTGGTTGTTATATTACCACCCACGAGTTTTCCGCTGCGGTTAAAACCGACAAAGCTGAGATGAAGATCGGCAAATGTTAGCACCTCGCCGTCTACAACGGTAATGCCTACCGGCAATAAACGCCCGTCGCTGGCAAAAAACCCTCCCGCATTAACAGCCAATACGGCGCCGCTGCGTGCTGCAGCTGCGCTTGTTGTTTCCCCCCGGCTTCCCACACGGTCTTCTGCCAGGACCATCCTAATTGCTTCCCTTTTATGCACACGCACTTTAGCCATGTATCCCCGGTATCCTGCTTCTGCCAATGAGTATACCTTGATGGTGGCATTATTACCAAAAGTTTGCCCCAGGGGATCGCCCAGCATGTTTGCCAGTAAATAGTCGAGCATCCCACCGGAAGCACTTTGCTGCTCGCTGGAGGCTCGTACCATTTCCTGCAAAACAGCATGCTGCTCCACATAAGTTTGCAGTTCACTGTAGACATCATCACGAAGCAAACGGATTAATGAAGTGGACATTTCTGCAGTTAAAGCGGTATCTCGCAAGTTTTCAGCCAGACTTAATAACTGATGATATGTTTGATCTGCTTCTTCCTGAAAAGCCTCTTCCTTTAAAGCCATTGCCCCCGTTCCTGTAAACGCAAATGGCTGCAACTGGGCATAGGCAATGCCTAACCCCAGGAAAGGTGCCAGCAAAAACAAAATGAATAATTGTATCTTAAAATGCACGCACAGCATCCTCCAGTTTAATTAATTGTATTCGTAATGAAGCTAACTGGTTATCCAGTTCGGTCATTCGATCCTGCAGGCTTTGCCTTGTTTGGTCCGTTCCTGTGATTGTTTCACCGGTCAACGCAAGCTCTTCCTGAATTAAATTCAACTCACTTTGGATATGCGTAATTTCCTGGTTGGTTAGCTTCAATTCTTCCTGAAAAGCCTGCATACTTCCAGCAATCATGGCTTCAACCTGCTTATTCTCTGAGAGGAGTCTTTCTATTTGGTGAGTAAAACGCTCCTCCATTTTTTCCAAATGCATTGCGCTATAATAAAAACCGCCATACACTATGCCAACCCAAACCATAACAATGAGAGCTCCAAAAAGAATCCCTTTACTCATTTTCTCCCGTTTTTTCGCGGCCCTGACTTTTCTGTTTTTATCCTGCCGAATCTTATTAATTTGATTAAGGGCTAAATCACTTTCAAGCATATTATTGCATTTACCCTCCGTGTATTTTTTGTTTTAGGCTTTGAAACCAGCCTGTGAAACACCTGGTTCTCTGGATCATCCCCATCAATTTCTGTATCAACATATTTTCTCCAGATCATGTAATTGCTGCATCGTCATTTATCAAGATAATAACACATATTTCCTTATTTTTCAGCCTGCATTTATTTTATCTTTTTCAGCTCCGCCTGTGTAGTTAAGATTCGTTTTTTTGTAACACTGAGGCTAAGGAATAACGCCACTGCAGCAGCCGTTAAAAAGGGAGACAAATGGAGCTGAGATTGCCAGAGCAGTCCGCCTAATGGAGGGACAACCGCAACGCCCAGTGAAAAGAAAACAAAGAAAAAGCCTGTGGCCAAACCTTTCCAGGAAGGTTGACTACCCCTTGCCACCAATTCCAACGATGCTGGAAATAACAAGCCAAAAGCTGCTCCGTAGAGTGCCATGGGGAAGAACAATACAAATAATGAAGTTGTACAGCTGAGCAGGACTAATGCCATAATTAACAATACAAGACCAGCCAATAGGAAATAAAACAAATTAAAGCGTTTCACCAATAAAGGCCAAAAAAGTTGAACCATTATAGCTGTGGCGGCAAATGCAGCAAAAAGGCCGCCTGTAAATGCCGGAGATGCACCGAGGGATTCGGCCTTCAACGGCAGAAAAGATGCCAGGGTTCCGGTGGCTCCCATTAAGAGAAAAATAAAACTGAAAGCAATTCTTAAAGAGCTTGCATTTTTTATTCGCTTATAGTGCTCCTTGAAAGATATATTTTTACGCTCAGATATTACATTTTCCTTCATAAAAAAGATGGCAAGGACTGCGGCCAAAAATAAAAATACAGCAATTGCTCTGTAAGTATTTTCAAAACCATGGTAAGCAGCCATCATGCCTGCTGCAGGAGGTCCGGTAAGTGCTGCCAGCCCGATGCAGGCACCATAATAAGCCATCCTTTGCGAAACAACATCTGTCCTTGCAGTTGGAGTTCGCGTCAGGTACACCATTGTGGCCGGTATTACCAAACCACCGGCAAGGCCGTGGAAAGCCCTGATCATAAGTAAAACATAAGGAGACGTGGCCAATGAATAAAAGTATAAACTCAATGTGGTTCCCAAAATACCCACAGTTAGTGGTTTCTTCCAGCTCCTTAAATCAATCACATGTCCACTTATTAGATTGCCAATAATATTAAAAAGTGAATACATACTCACTATTGACCCAACAATAAAAGGTGTTGCCCCCAGGGACCGGGCAAAAGGTGCCAGAATAGGCATTTGAAAATGGGTGTCGAAAAACAAAAAAAAGACAACGATATAACCGATAAAAAGTTTTTTTTCCAAAGCCTTTCTCGTCAATGGAAGTTCATCCCCCCTCATAGCAATTATATCCCAGTTAAAAGAAAATCTAAACATCCCAAAATATATAGCTGCCCTTGTGGACAGCTATATATTGATGAACAGTATGATCCCATTCCACTTCTTTATTTTTCCGGCAAAGAAATTATCCCGGTACGCATGAGCACTTTTGTCTGTTCCTGAGCTCTTTTAATCTTTGCCATTGCCATGTCATAGATCTCTTCCCTGCTCATTTTCACCTCAGTAAGCCCCTCTGCCATAGCCTGCATTGCTGTGGCTGTGGCAACCCTGGGGAATACTTCCCAGTTGTCCATGGTGGGCAGGATAGCTTCGGGATTTAACCCGTTGCGGGAAGCACAGGCAGCCAGTTCTTTTGCAGCAGCAATACACATGGAATCGGTAATTGTAGTTGCCTGCACATCCAGGGTGCCGCGAAAAATGGCAGGAAAACCGAGGGAGTTGTTTACCTGGTTGGGGAAATCTGAGCGTCCCGTGGAAACGATTGCGGCTCCCGCTTCCCTGGCATCCCAGGGCCATATTTCGGGAATGGGATTGGCACAGGCAAATACAATGGGATCTTTGGCCATGGTCCTAATCCATTCTTTCTTAATCGTGTCCGGTCCGGAGCGGGAAAGTGCGATTAACACGTCGGCCCCCGCCAAGGCATCAGGCACATCACCGGTTCGCTGCTCTTCATTGGTGATCCGGATGAACTCCAGCTTTTCTTTATGACTTTCGTTTATATCTTTTCTGCCCCTGTGCAGGGTCCCTTTGCTATCACAGATTATAATATTGCCGGGAGGTATACCGTATGCAAGCAAGAGGCGAACCGTGGCAACATTGGCTGCACCGGCACCTACCAAGGTTATTTTAGTTTTTTCCATATCTTTACCCACGATTTTAACAGCGTTTATTAATCCGGCCAGGGTAACACAGGCAGTACCCTGCTGATCATCGTGCCAGACCGGTATTTCACATTCTCTGCGCAGCCTGTCTAGAATATAGAAACACTTGGGGTTGGAGATATCTTCCAGATTAATGCCGCCAAAGGTGGGTTGGAGCATCTTCACAACACTGATTAGTTCATCAGGGTCTTTCGTATCCAGGCAAATGGGAAACGCATCAACGCCTCCCAAATATTTAAAAAGCAAGGCTTTTCCTTCCATAACGGGCAAAGCAGCTTCAGGTCCGATGTCTCCCAAACCCAAAACACGGGTCCCGTCAGACACTATGGCAACAAAGTTACCCTTGTTGGTATGCCTGTACACTTCTTTCCGGTTTGCTTGAATTGCCTTGCAAGGTGCTGCCACGCCTGGGGTGTACCAAATGGCAAAATCATGGTAATCCCGCACGGCGGATTTCAATGATATTTCGATCTTTCCCTGGTAGAACGGGTGTAGTTTCATGGCATCTTCGGCAGGCTTTAAAGCTTTTTTTATTAGCTCGTCTTTATCCAAAGGATATTCAACTCCTTTTTCTTACCGCTCCAACTTTTTCCCGGTTTTTACTAGCTCAGGCATTTTTAATTATGTACTGCTGACGTCCTTGTTCATAAAGATCATTACCATGGGCATCATTAATCACGGTGGCAGGAAAGTCTTCAACAAGCAAACGGTGAATCGCCTCCGGGCCCAGTTCGGGATAAGCCACTATTTCTGCTTCCCGGATTGTCCTTGCCAATAAAGCCCCGGCGCCCCCGGTGGCCGCCAAATAGACACCTTTATACTTCTGGAGGGCT
>SLRC01000031.1 GCA_007131175.1 Syntrophomonadaceae bacterium | reverse complement strand
TCCCGGCACACATTTTAAACTCGCTGCGCTCAGACAGTAAAATGTGGCAACCCCGTTCCGGTAAAGCCTTTTCATCGAGCCTGAACGGTTGCTCACAGCCAACCTTGCACCCCTCTTGTGCGTTTTCATTCATCTGATGGTGCCGGCGGAATAGGTGCCGGCAGGAGGTTCTGACTCCTGAATTCTGAATACCTGAGTTGTTACCATATTTTTTAATTCCCGGGAAAATTTCTTTGCAGAATTTGTTGATTTGGGGCAAAACATGTGGTTAGATAACTTTAAAGCCGGTATGCGGCAAAAAATAATAAGAAGGTGAAATATAATGGCTGGAACAGAACAGGAATTTTTTAACGCGGCTGATTACTTTGTGGATCGAAATATTCGGGAAGGGCGGGGCGATAAGGTCGCCATTTATACAGAAAAGCGAAACTATACATACCATCAGATTCAGAAGATGGTTAATAAGACGGGAAACGCACTGCGGGAACTGGGTGTACGCATTGATGACCGGATTATGATCCTGATGCTGGATGTGCCCCAGTTTTATGCAGCTTTTTGGGGTGCAATTAAAATTGGGGCTGTGCCTATTCCCGTAAATACCATGCTTCCCCCTGATGATTACGAGTATTACCTTAATGACAGCCGGGCCAAGGTGCTGGTTGTATCGGAAGACCTGGTTCACTTAATCACAAACATTAAAGGAGACCTTTACTACCTGCGGGACATGGTGATTATTTCGCATGATGAAGGAGCCCATGTACCTTTTAAGCAAAAATACAAGCAGGCCCCTGCCACATTAAAGCCTGCACTGACTACCAGGGATGATGTGGGTTTCTGGATGTACAGTTCCGGTTCCACCGGTTCCCCAAAAGGCGCTATCCACTCCCAGTACGACATGGTGACCAGTGCCCGCAACTATGCCAGGGGAGTGCTGAATTTAACAGATGAAGATATTATTTATTCCGGAGCACGGCTGTTTTTTGCTTACGGTCTGGGAAACAGCATGTATTTTCCCCTGGAGCTGGGAGCTGCGGCAGTTTTAAATGCGGCTTCCCCCACACCGAAGAATGTTTTCCAATGTCTCGAGCGTTTTCGTCCCACCGTTTTTTTTGGTGTGCCCACCCTTTATGGACAGCTGCTTGAATACAAGGAAAAGTTGAACCGGGAGGCGTGTAAAAAAACAGATCCGGAAGGGGAGCACGAATTCTCCTCAGTGCGTATCTGTGTTTCCGGCGGTGAAGCTTTGCCCACTGATCTGTACTACCGCTGGAAAGAGTGTTTTGGACTGGAAATACTGGACGGGATTGGTTCCACAGAGATGTTGCACATCTTTCTCTCAAACAGGCCCGGCGATGTACGGCCCGGTTCCACCGGGAAACCGGTTCCCGGCTACACCCTCAGGATTGTTGACGATGAGGGCCTGGAAGTGCCGCGGGGCGAGATTGGGACCCTGCTGGTGAAGGGGGACAGTGCGGCCCAGCAATACTGGCGTAAACGGGAAAAAACACGTAAAACAATGCAAGGTGAATGGGTCAATACGGGTGATAAGTACTATATTGACGAGGACGGCTATTATTGGTGTGCCGGGCGTGGGGACGATATGCTCAAGGTTGGGGGCATCTGGGTGTCGCCTGTGGAGGTAGAGAATTGTATAAACGATCATCCCGCTGTTTTGGAAAGTGCGGTGGTGGGACATCCCGATGAAAAAGACTTGATCAAACCCAAAGCTTACGTGGTGTTACGGGAAGGCTTTGCCGATTCTGATGAAATAAGGGAAGAGTTGAAAAAGTGGGTGCTGGATCGGTTGGCCAAATACAAGTATCCCCGCTGGGTTGAGGTAGTCTCCGAACTGCCAAAAAGTGCCACGGGCAAGATCCAGCGATTCAAACTGCGTTAAGTTTCAGGAAAGACGGCGGCCCTGGCACTACTATTTCCGGGCCAAATAGTAATACGATCTTTGGCCTGTTTTCTCCAGACAACTGACTTCATGCACAACGGGGAAATGCTGCTGCAGAAGTGTATGATATGCCGGTACCGGCGATGCGGACCAAACAGAGAGGGCCCCGCCAGGCTGCATATGTGCTTTCAGCAGGGCAGTCCCCGTTTTGTCGTAAATAAGCCTGTTGGCACTGCGGCTCAACCAGTCCGGCCCGTTATCCGTATCCAGGATAATTGCATGGTAGTGAATTCTTTTTGGATCTTTTATCTTCCGCTGCAGAAAAAGGATCAGATCTTCCTTATACACATACACCCGCGCATCAGCAAGGGCGCCGCCGTTTACCTTTTGCAGTACATCCCTATTCCAACGGATCACTGCCTCTTCCAGTTCCAAGAGGTCAACCCTTTCCACCAGGGGAGAGCGCAGGAGCTCCTGCAAACCGAGGCCGAAACCGAGGCCACCCATGAGTACTCTTAAAAAAGGTGCCCGGAGTTTTTCTGGCCTGGCTTCCTCCCATGATTGCAGGGCTGCTTTTACCATCTCCCGCTCACCGCTCCCGTTGTACGTGGCCATGAGAAAAATACCGTTATAGATCAGTTCAAAATCTGTCCCGCGGCGTTGCAACTGCAGTTCGCCTTCGTTCCCCGTTGTTCTCTCTATCACTTCCGGTGGCTCGTATGATGACAGATTGAATCCCCCCAAAAAAGTAATTTTCACGCAGCCTTTGTGCCATATTAACCCTTTATTAACATAAATTAATAAAACTTTACAATAACTACAAAATATTACATATTGCAACAAAGGAAATTATTTCTGGAAAATAGAATAAAATTTAACAAAATGAATATCCAGCAGCCTGCTTGATGCATGAACTGCCGGATCTCAGGAGGGCAAAAATGGATGAATTAATTAACCGTTCCGTATTAAGCAAACTTTTGCTTATATTTGCATTATTAATGCCTCTCCTGGTGGTTCTTGAAGTGCTCCCCACTATTAATGCAATCAGCTTTTTCGGCCTGGCCGTTATCGGGGGCAGTGTCTATTTTTGGGGCTTAAGAGGGGGGGTGGTCAGTGCATTTTACAGTTCCCTCATAACGCTTAGTTTGTTATCTGCCCCCTGGTCCGTAAATGGCCATGTTCTTATTATGGGAATAAGCGTTTATTTGGTTACGGGTATTGGTGGGGGAAAGGTTATTAATGTATATCGTAACCAGCGAAGACAAATCAGGGTTTAAATTTCTCTGATGGCTATAGTCAGGAATTGTTCAACGGTCAAAATAAATATTCTTTCCCGTTGCCGAAAGGGGAATACCGACCACAAGCTCTCCTGCTATGAGTTTTATTGCACGGGCAACTGCACCTATGGTATACATCATACGGTTATCCGCATTGTGTAAAGAGGCCGTCTTGGCAGCAGAGCCCAGTGCAATTCCCAGATCCAACTGCCTCCAGGTGCAAATTGGTCCGGCAAATTCCGGGCCTTCTTTTTTGGGTTGATCTTTAAAATCGCTGCAACGTTCAAAGCCACAGGCACCACAGTTAAGCCCTCCAGTCCTGGGTTCGTTCAGTGACAGTAAAAGAACTGCTTCTGAATGTCGCACGTTCTCCCCGTCCCTGGCAAAAAATTGCTTGTCCTGACCCCTTTTTTGAGCATAGTCGATCATAGCGTTGGCCAGTGTTTGCAGCGTTTCACCCTGAAGTATTTTAATCTCCAAAAAGTCTCTGCCCTTCGCTTTTGGTGCAGTGCGAGCGGCCAGTGCCATTAATCCGGCTACCGTTTCCATGATTTCCTTGTTTTATCATTTTGTTCAGCCATCGAAGATACCTCCATGTTCGTTTGCTAATATATTTCTGCTTCCGGCAGCTGTTACCTGCTTACACATATTATCAGCCTTTATTTTTAGTTCTTCTTGCATTAAAATATTTTGTAACAACTCAGGTATTCAGAATTCAGGAATCAGTATCCAGAATAAATTCAAGCGCGGGCTTGAGATAGGTACAATAGACAGGTTCAAAATTGCCGCGTCTAAGACTCGCAATTACACAGATACAACCGGATAGTTCAATGCAACTTGGCTGGCTCGCCGGTCATGAACAGGATCCATTTGAAACGGATTAAGCTTGGGTTTATTCCATTATTCTGACTACTGTGTGCTGACTCCTGACTTCTGAGCAATTACAATATTTATTTTATTCTTTTTTACAGCAATATTTGTTATTTAGGCAGGGTTTTAGTAAAACAAAAGCGAATAACACTATGTGTATCATAACATGAGGAGGCTTGTTTATGGCCCAGTTTAAGGCTTTTGCACCTGGAGTCAGTGTCAACGGGGAAACGGTTCTTTCCGTTGTAGCGGGGATGGGTGGATTTAAAGCTCAGGCTTTGAAAATACTGGCTAAGAACGGGATTGAAGATCCTCAGCCGGGGAAGTGGTATTCCCAACAGGCCTGGCTGGATTCGTTTAAGGATATATCCGAGTCAATAGGTGCTAAAATTCTTTTCGAAATCGGTAAAAAAATACCGGAAAATGCCCAGTGGCCTCCCGAAATTGATAGTATTGAAAAGGCCCTGCCATCTATTGATTTGGCTTACCGCATGAATCACAAAGACGGTGAAATTGGACATTATAATTTTAAACACAAGGATGAAAAAAGCGGGATCATGGTCTGCCATAATCCCTATCCCTGTGAATTTGACCGGGGGATTCTTATCTCCGTAGCCCGGAAATTTAAGCCGGCATCATCGCCTTTTGTAACGGTAAAGCATGATGATACTGCTCCCTGTCGTACGAAGGGTGCTGATTCCTGTACCTATCTAATAGCATGGTAATTTGCAGGAAGCATCTGAAGCTGACACAGACTTTTGCTTCCCATGACTTGCACTTCAGGGAGAAAGGGGTTATAATATTTAAACGTAAGCACGGGATACATGCGGGTGTAGCTCAATGGTAGAGCCCTGGCCTTCCAAGCCAGTCGTGTGGGTTCGATTCCCATCACCCGCTCCATTCATAATGTTTTATTTGACCGGGCCGCCTTTAGGGCGGTTTTTTGTAACTGTCCCGAAAACCCGGCACACATTTTAAACTCGCTGCGCTCAGACAGTAAAATGTGGTAACCACGATTCAGGAAGCAGGAAGCAAGATGCAAGAAACAGCAGAAAACAATTGGTTATAGCTTGCAATCTTGCACCCCTCTTGTGCATGTCATTTTTTATTCTGAATACTGAATGCTGAATTCTGAATACCTGTCCCGAAAACCCGGCACACATTTTAAACTCAACACGGATCCTTATTGTATAAAAAGGGAAACCTCCATGAATGGAGAAATATACTAAAAGAAGATAAATAAGGTAAGGATAGTTATAATGGCCAAAATGATCCAATTGAAAGGAAGGTGGTCCTTAAGTGGCCAAGCAGAGTTTAAACCCCCAGACCATTCTTGCCCCCCTGCCTTCTGCCCTCATATCTTGTGGTGATAAAGACGGGACAAACAATATTATTACCCTGGCATGGGTGGGAGTGGTCAATTCAGATCCACCAATGATTTCCATATCAATCAGGCAGCCCCGTTTTTCTCACCCCATTATTGCGGAAACAAGAGAATTTGTTGCTAATATTCCCACAGTGGATATGGCAGAGATTGCGGACGGCTGTGGTATGGTCAGTGGCAGGGACCTGGATAAGTTCTCCCGCTACGGACTGACGCCGGTGCAGGGAACCCTTAAATATGCTCCCTATATCGAAGAGTGTCCCCTTAATGTGGAATGCCAGGTCAAGCAGATCATCAATCTGGGCAGTCACGACCTCTTCCTGGCAGAAGTTGTGAATATTTATGTTGAAGAGGCCATGATCAACGAAAAGGGTCGTTATGACCCCGGTGATTTTAAACTGTTGGGCTTTTCAGGAAAACACTATCTTGCTGCCCGAAAAATTGGTTCCCGTATGGGTTTTTCCAAAAAGGAATAAGGTAGGGGAAAATATGCTGGATAAAGAAATGACTTTTAGCTGCAATGATCTTATTTTGCAGGGTGTGTTGCACATGCCCCGGATTAGTGGTGTAAAATTACCCGGTGTGGTTCTCTGTCATCCCCATCCCCTTTACGGGGGCAACATGGACAACAAT
>SLRC01000214.1 GCA_007131175.1 Syntrophomonadaceae bacterium | reverse complement strand
TAAAAGAATATGCATATGGATTTTTCTCATCAATATTTTTACTCTGATCGCAGTTGTGACATTATTGAAACTGAAAAGCTCTAACACTCTATACCCCTAAAAACTAAAAAATAGAGCTGACCAATCAGCTCTATGCTCGAAACAAATAAACCTCCACAAGTAAAAAACCCACTAAGGCCAAACCAGGACAATTGTTTCCGCTGGCCCAAGTCTCCGGTGTTAGCGCACCGGAGACTTTTCATTTATTATTTCCTTTTGTTACTTATATTATAATTCCAAAAAGAACACATAGTCAAGCACGATATTCGTTGCGCCTTTTCATCTGGTGATACAACCTCTCGTGGGCATGGAACACATGTAATATTTCCTGTATTTTTGCAACAGAAACCACGATATCTTCGCCTGAATTTTTCTCTGTGAAATAGGTAACAAGTTCTTTATCTTCCCCTTCAACGTTTGTAATTTCTGAGGTGGACACACCAAGATAATCAGCAATTTTCTTAATAATGGCATAAGAAATATCCACTTTGCCATTTTCCAGACGAGCATATCTTTGTCTGGTAGTATCCAAAAGCTCTGCCATTTGTTCTTGGCTGATTCGATGATTTATGCGCAGCTCTTTAATTCTGATCCCGATTGCACAACTCATATAAATCCCTCCTGCAACGATTGTATTTTATGATCAGGAGCATATCCATGATTATATATCTCAACTTTCAAATACATTAATAGCACTTTCAATTTTGTTTTATGCATCCTATACGCCTTTCCTGCCGTACAGCACTCGGTCTATATTTCCAGCAAAACCTGAACAATTTGCACAGTCAGTTTCGGTCAGCGCTCAGCGACAGCAACACATGATATGATCCTGCGCTGCAATCACCTTCCCCAGAATATTGATTTAGGATGTCGATACGGAAACAACCCGGTTGATCATGTCTGATGTAATACTTAATATTCCCTATTTCTTATTACATATTGGTATTATATGGATAATGCGATCTTTTTTTTCTATATGGAACCACAGAATAAGTTAACCTTTTTATTCGCTATCACAGTAGCCATACCCTGCAACAATTCAGTATGCGCATATTGATAGCGTATTTCTTAATGAAGGATATGCCAGGTTATTTTTACATAAACTAAGTTTATTATAAAATGAAACGGGGTGTGCTCACTGGTTAAAGATAGATTAGTTGCTGGAGGGTTAGCGGGTATAATTGGAGCCGCACTTCAACAAGCCTATGGTCTAATTGCTAAAGCTATAGGGATAACAGATCGGGCCTTTATTGACTTTGCCGAAATCCTGGTATTATCCAAAATATTTACAGGACCACTGGCTTTTATCGTTAGTTCTATAGCACATTTAATTGTGGGACTTTTATTGGGGGTTATATTTGCGTATGTGATTAAGCTAACTTCTAGTAATTACTATTTACTTAAGGGTCTTGGTTATGGAGTAGTATGGTGGATGTTACTAATGGGTTTTGGTACCATTTTTAGATTGCCTGTATTTTCACCAATACCACCTTATGCCGCCTTATCAACCTTAGTAGGAGCTGCCATTTATGGTTTGGCAACTGCCTACACCTTGGGCCTTTTGGATAAGAAGACAAAGATCCTTTAGGTTCCGATCCCGACATCAAATTATAACAAGCTAATGGATGACAACGTAGTAATATTAAAAGAAGGTCTTTTATTTATGAAGAACCTTCTTTTCTTTGTATTAAATTCCTTTAATTATAAATACTAACAAATGCTTCCTAATATATGCTTATTTCGTTTAAAAAGGAAAATCATAAATGAAAAACTTTATCAAAAAATGGATCAGGCCAAAAAAACAACAAATATCAACACCGTCAGAGCCGCCCCATCCCGAAACTCCAGTACCCCCGAGTCTGGCAGATAAAACCAGGGTGATGGGAGAACTGGTTGGGCACAGCAATGACATTATTTTCCGGCGCTTTAACCTGGGCTTTTCCCATACTGAAGTTGTTGCCGTATACGCCGAAGGGCTGGTTGATACCACCAGCCAAAATGAATCTCTTTTTAAACCCCTGATGTTTTACGAAAAGAACAAGGATACCAAAAGTGTCGGCACGGTCCAAATCTACGAATCATTAAAAAGCAATCACATATCCATCGGAGAAATTGCTGAACATGATGACTTATGGAAAGCTTCCCATAGCGTGCTATCAGGAGATACGGTGCTTCTTTTTGAAGGAGTAAATAAAGTTTTATGCATAAATACCCGCAGCCTTCCCCAGCGGAATATTGATGAGCCCAAGCGGGAAACCATCGTGCGGGGGCCACAGGAGGGCTTTACAGAACTGCTTCGTACCAATATGGCCCTGCTCCGCCGTCGTCTTAAACATCCCGACCTCGTATTTGAAACCAGACGAGGCGGCACTTACACGTACACAGAAGTTGCCATCGTATACCTGCGCAGCCTGGTCAATCCCAAGATTGTGGAGGAAGTGCGCAGGCGCATGGAGCGCATCATCCATACGGACAGTATCCTGGAAAGCGGTATGGTGGAAGAGCTAATTGAGGATAATCCTTATTCACCTTTTCCCCAGATAGAGCATACTGAACGCCCCGACAAGGCAGTAGCCCAGCTGCTGGAGGGGCGGGTTATTATTATCGTGGATGGCAGCCCTTTTACCCTCATCGTTCCCACGCTGTTTTGGCAGTTTATCCAATCGGCTGATGATTATTATGAACGTATCTTTGGCTCTTTTGTACGCGTGCTGCGGGTGGTTGCTTTTCATATCGCCCTTTTCCTGCCTTCCTTGTATATTGCCCTTACCACTTACCACCAGGAAATGATCCCGTTTTCCATTTTGCTTTCCATTAATGTGGCCCGGGAAGGGGTGCCCTTTCCCGCCTTTGTGGAGGCTATTATTATGGAGGGGATATTTGAGCTGCTGCGGGAAGCGGGTATCCGTTTGCCTGCTCAGATCGGCCAGGCAGTTAGTATTGTGGGGGCGATTATCCTGGGTCAGGCGGCGATTCAGGCCAACCTGGTATCTCCCTTTATGGTAATTGTGGTGGCCATAACTGCCATTTCCTCTTTTCTGATCCCGGCTTTTAATTTTGCCATATCGCTGCGCATTTTGCGCTTTGGCGTCATGATCCTGGCAGGCACTTTGGGACTTTTTGGTATACTGGTGGCTGCCATGCTGTTATGGACACACCTTGCTTCCCTTAGATCTTTTGGGGTCCCGTACATGGCTCCCATGGCCCCATTAAATCTGCGGGAGCTAAGAGATGTCTTTCTCAGGCTGCCCAAATGGGTTGGGGATCAACGTCCATCCACCCTGCGGCCTTTGGATAAGATCCGCCAGGACAGGGGGCTTAAGCCCCAGCCTGACACCGAATAAACTTGAGGTGGCAGATTATATGACAATAGAGAAAATAAACACCTGGCAGGCAACAGCGCTGCTTACAATGAGCATTATCCCCACGGCGATCCTTTTTCCCCCGGCAGTGCTGGCTGAACTGGCCGGCAGGGATGCCTGGCTTGCTTTTCTGCTGGCCGGCGTGTTGGGGTTGTTGTTGGCTGGTTTTATCATAATCTTAAGTTCCGCCTATCCTGAATACAACCTGTTGCAGATTGGGGAAGCTGTTATGGGCCCGTTTTTCGGAAAGATGATTACGTTGGCCTATGTTTTTTTCTTTATCATAGTCAGTGCGATTGTGGTACGGGAGTTTTCCGCTTTCATGGTCTCCTCATTTATGCAATTTACACCGCTGGAGATCCTGAGCGGTGTCATAGTTACCATGGCCATGTACGCCATCTATTTGGGACTGGAAGTTATCTGCAGGGTATCAGAAATTGTTTTTATTGTTGTTATGACATCGCTGCTCTTTTTTGTAGTGCTGTCTATTCCCGAATTGGATTTGCGTTCCATCCTGCCTGTTGTTGATTCGGGTATGCAGCCCGTTTTTAACGGCAGTATTGTATTTTTTGTCTGGACAGGTGAAATATTCTTCCTCAGTATGCTTTATCCCTATCTCAACCGCCCCGCTCAGGCCTGGCAAGCCGCTGTAATAACAGTATCTGTCGTTACCATTTTTATGGTTATTTCTGTTTTTATCACAGAATCATATTTTGGTTTTCAGTTAACCTCAAGGATATTATTCCCCCTGCTAGCCTATGTGCGTTTAATCGGGATCGGCTTTTGGGAAAGAATAGAAGCCCTTGTTATTCTGATCTGGGTGGCGGGTATGTATATCAAGATTTCATTTTTTATCTATATGGCTGTGGTCGCTGTAAAGCAGCTTTTTGGCCTTTCCCAGTACCGTCCCCTTATTTTACCCATGGGGTCACTTGTATTCATCCTTTCCGTGATCATGTTTGAGAACACGATTGAAATATCCGTTTTTTTAAGAGACGTTTGGCCCTTCTTTGCTCCTTTATATGCCCTTATATTTCCCCTGCTTTTTTATCTGACGCATCTGGTAAAGTCCCTCAAATCATAATAATGGAGGCAATAATTCTTTGCAAAATCAAAGGTTTTACGGTAGAAAGCTGCTGGTGCTCTTGTTAATTGTCAGCTTGCTTTTAACGGGAGGCTGCTGGGACAGGGAGGAGTTGGAGGAGCTGGCGTATGTGCTGGCCATGGCTATTGATTACCTGCCCGACGAAGAGAAGTTTGAGGTGACCACTGCCATTATACGGCCCCTCAATATTTCCGGAGGAGAGCAGGGGGGCGGAGGTGATGTGGAACCTTTCCGCTTGATTACAACAAAAGGAGACACCCTGTCCACTGCCCTGGAACAGCAAAATGCTTTTGTGGCCAGAAGAATGTACTTTGCCCACACCGAGGTGGTTATTATCGGCGAAAATCTGGCCCGCCGGGGAATGCATACAGTGCTGGACAGGTTTGTAAGAGAACGGGATTTGCGAATGTCCATGCAGTTATTTATTACCAGTGAGGATGTTAAAGATGTAATGCGTTCAGGATCAAAAATAGAAGAGGGGATGCCCGTTTTTCTCACCAGGTGGCAGGAAAGGAAAGATGGACAAATCCTTGCCCCCGTTGTTGATTTAAGGATTTTTGTGAAGAACCTGCTCAGTTCAGGCATTGATCCCGTACTGCCCCGCTTATCCATCCGCACAGAGCGGCCCATTTCACCGCAGGAAACGGAGCTTGCTGGAAAGGATTCCTCTGAAATGGTTGTGTATCCCAAGGTTTTGGGAACAGCTGTTTTTAAAGGTGACAAGCTGACAGGTTTTTTAAATGACTATGAAACATTAGGTTTTCTCTATGTGCAGGAAGATATTCAGCATGCCACGGTGATGATTGACGACCCGCTGGGAAACCCGGGGAAGCTGGTGGTGTTCATTCTGCGCAATCATGCCGAGGTAACAGTCCTGCAAAAAGAGGGAGCTCCTGCAGCACGCATCGAAGTGACAGTAGAAGGGGAATTGTGCTGACAGACATCTGCCAGCGACCTGAGTTCAGGTCAAGCCATAACAATCATCGAGGAACATATCTCAGAGGCCATTAAAGGTCATATACTGAGGGCATTTGCCAAATCGCAGGATTGGGAAGCAGACATTTTTGGTATCGGTAAAGTATTACAGCGCAGCATGCCCGCCTATTGGAAACAACTGGAAGGAGGCTGGGATAATATTTACAAAACCCTGGACCTGGAAGTAACAGTCACGGGCAAAATCCGTCAGTTTGGTCTTTTGGAAGAGCCTCCGTTTTTTGAGTATCACGTTACAGAATAAATCAAGAGGAGTAAGCAATTTTGGGAATGGTATTTCTTATCTCCGTACTTTTAATGCTGATAATTTATCTGCAGGGAATGCCACTTGTGCGCCAGCGGAAATGGAGGGAACTGGTGGCTTTTGGCCTGCTCCTTTCTCTGGCAGGGTATCTTATGTATGGGGAAGCAATGGATTTTTTCATCCCCAACCCTGCAGATTTTATCAGGTTTCTGACACAGCCGTTCTCAGGCAACTAGCCCCTGGCGGGTTAACTATTCCTCTAATTGATTTTTTTTGCTTACGTAAAAATGACCTTGTGTATCAAGGATTGCAGCAAAGACTTCGTTTTCACTC
>SLRC01000211.1 GCA_007131175.1 Syntrophomonadaceae bacterium | reverse complement strand
GTTTTTCCTGCAGATTGTCCCGCAGGGCGGAGAGCCTGCTGCTCCGTTCCACCAAGTCCTCACGGGCCAATCTTGCAGCTTCACCCAAACCCACAATCGCCGGCACGTTTTCCGTCCCGGCGCGGCGCCCTTTCTCCTGAATACCTCCTTCCAGCAGCGGCAGCAAGCGGGTACCCCGGCGCACGTAAAGTGCGGCGCTGCCTTTGGGGCCGTAAAACTGATCACCGGCAAGTGTCAGCAGGTCAACTCCTGTTTCTTCCACATCGAGGGGCACAAAACCGGCAGCCGCAGTGGCATCAGTATGGAAAGGGATGCCCTTCTCCCGGGCAACGGCAGTCAGTTCAGGGAGGCGCTGCAGGGTGCCGATTTCCGGGTTGGCGGCCTGAATCGAGACTAAGATAGATTCTTCAGTGATAGCTTCCCGCAGCTGTTCCGGGTCAACTATGCCAAACTTATCCACGGGCAGTTGCGTCACCGCAAAGCCCCCTTTTTCCAGAGTGCGCAGGGGGTTAAGCACTGAAAAATGATCCAGGGAAGAGGTGATAATATGGTTGCCTTTGTTCCTGCGAGCGGCAGCTATGCCTTTTAGGGCCATATTGTTCGCCTCGGAGGCGCTGGAGGTAAAGATGATCTCCTCCGGGCCGGCCCCGAGCAAACCCGCCACTTTTTCCCTGGCTTCTGCCAGAGCCATACGGGGGCGCTCCCCCAGGTTATGGAAGCTGGTGGGGTTGCCGTAATGCTCCCCAAAGAAGGGTAGCATCGCCTGCAGCACAACCGGGTCAACGGGGGTGGCCGCACCGTAATCCAGGTTTATTTCACGCATTGTTATCATTCCTTTTTTTTAATTAATATTGTCTTTATTAAACGTAACTGCTCAGCCTCAGGAAACTCTGCTTTATCAAGGGTTGCAGTGTTACCTGTGAGCAACCGTTCAGGCTCGATCAGAAGGCTTTGCCGGTCCGGCAAAGGCAACATCTGAATCTTTAGCTTGAGACTGCGGGTTGTGAACAGGTATCCTGCAACCCGGGTAACTATACAGTTGAGCAGTAACTATTAAACAACAGAGCCACTATATAGAATAGTAATACAAATTAAACAATGTGTCAATAAATAAGATATATTAGCTATCAAGAACTTCATTCAAACTGCCGGAGCGAAAGCCTTGCAGATCAAGCGTAACATAGGAATAACCGATTTGCCTGAGCTTTTTTGCTACTTCATCTGCAGCACCCATAATAATCTGAAAAGAATTGGGATCCGTCTCAATGCGCGCCAGGTTTCCATGATGCCTGACCCGTAAGGTGCCAAGACCCAGTGCCCCTAAATATTCTTCCGCTTCTTTAACCATAGCCAGTTTTTCCCTCGTTATCTCTTCCCCGTAAGGAAAACGGGTAGCCAGGCAGGGGAGAGCGGGCTTATCCCAGGTGGGGATCCCCATTTCTCTGGAAAGTTCGCGAATATTTTCCTTTGTTAATTTTGCCTCCACGAGGGGGCTTTTTATTCCCAGTTCCTTTGCTGCCTGTGTGCCCGGTCGGTGGTCAAGGCAATCATCATAATTTGTTCCATCCAACAGCTGGGGAAGGCTGTGCTTCTTGCTAATCTGTAAAAGACGGACAAAAAGCTCTTTTTTACAGAAATAACAACGTTCCGCCGGATTTTCTGTAAACTTCATATTTGCCAGTTCCTCTGTATAAATAATCATGTGGGATAGCCCAATTTCCTGTGCCAGGCGGCCGGCAGCCGTAATTTCATGTTGGGGATAAATTTCCGAGCTAGCCGTCACAGCCATCACCCGACCTGGCAGCACCCCTTGAGCAACCCAGGCCAGGAAAGTGCTGTCCACACCTCCCGAAAAAGCGATAAGCGCCCCTTCATAACAGCGTAAAATATTTTTCAGATCTATTAATTTTTCAGCAGCACTTTTCAAATCTGGATTCCTCCGACTTCACTGTTTATAGAATTTCCCCAGCCACTTAATGATTCCCTGTCCCCACGGCCCCCTTTTGTTTACTAAAGCTGGGAGAGGTATTCGCTGATTAAGCTTTCCATTGCCTGGAACTCTATTAAAAATGAATCATGACCGTGAGGTGATCTTAGTTCCTTGTAACGGGCATCCACCCCGCAGCGCCGCATTTCCACGGCCAGGCCCCCTACTTCCCCGGGGTAGAAAAGGATATCTGTATTAATACCGATGAGAAAGACCGTACCCTGATAACGTTTGAGTGCCGTCTGAAATGACGTGTAACCCCGGCCAAGATCGTGCAGGTCCATGGCTTTAGTAAGGTAAAGATACGTGTTAGGATCGAAGCGGTGGGTAATTTTTTCCCCCTGGTGTTGCAGATAACTTTCCACAGCAAATTGCTCCGGGAAGGCGAAAGGATTTCCTTTGCCTTCGTGCTGCAGTGTGCGGCCAAAACGATTTTCAAAAGATTCATTGCTGCGGTACGTAATGGTGCTGATAATTCTAGCCAGGCATAAACCCTTATGAGGAAAATCGCTGCCGTGATACATTCCATCCTGCCATGCCGGGTCGCTCATGATCGCTTTGCGTCCAGCCTGATTGAAGGCAATCCCCAGGGGAGAAAGTCTTCCCGAGCAGGCAATAGCGATTACTTTCCGTACTTTGCGGGGATATGTTATGGCCCACTCCAGAGCCTGCATGCCTCCCATGGAACCCCCTACCACAGCAAATAACTCCTCAATCCCCAGATGATCCAAGAGGGCCTTTTGCACCCGCACCATATCCCTGATTGTAACCACCGGGAATTTCATGCCGTACGGTTTACCTGTGGGCAAATTCAGAGATGCCGGTCCGGTGCTGCCGTAGCAGCCGCCCAGGACGTTGCTGCAGATAATAAAATATCGGTCTGTGTCAAAGGCTTTGCCCGGCCCCACGAGAGGTTCCCACCATCCTTTTCCTTTGTCCGGTGCGGGAGGTGCACCCACAATGGAACCTCCGGTTAAGGCATGGGCCAGGTAGATAGCATTATCCTTATTTCGGTTAAGGGTCCCGTATGTCTGGTAATTGACGGTTATGGGGCCGAAGGGGACACCACTTTCCAGCATGAAGGAATCCGGTGGTTCAGCAAAGGTAAAATAATGTTCCCCTTCAAAGGAGGGATAAAAGCACTCCCGGGCCTCATTTTCATGCTTGATAATTTTATCCTGAAAGGTCATCTGATCGCCCTGCCTTATCTAATGCACTCCTAAATCTGATAGGATGCTGTGCCATTCTGTGCAGCTTTATCTTCCTGTTTCTGCGCCAGATCGGCTAGTGTGGTTGCAGATAATTCTTCAACTATTTTATCTTTCAGTCTTGACCAGACATCCCTTGTTACACACTGTTCTGTTTTTTCACAAACAGCAGTACTGTCCACACAGGCCACTGGAGCCAGGGAACCCTCCACGCTGCGAATCACATCATAAAGGGTGATCTCTCCCGGCGGCATGGCCAGCAGGTACCCCCCCCGATTCCCTTTTTGAGTAAGAATAAAGCCCTCCTTACGCAGGAATGTGAGGACCTGTTCCAGATACTTTTCAGAAATCCCCTGTTTCTTAGCGATTTCTTTTAACTGCAACGGCCCTTTGCCATAATGGAGAGTAAGTTCGATCATGGCCCGGGTTGCATAACGGGCCCTGGTGGATAATTGCATTTTCTCATTTCCTTTCCCCGCAGGGGCGTACGATTTTGTCCGCCCCTGCGGGTGTGCTGTCAATCTTATTTTTCTGCCGACTGCTACCCCCTACGCACTATATCTCCGTAAAAAGGGCAGTGGACAGATAGCGCTCCGATGGGGATGGGAAAATAACTACAATCAGTTTACCTTCATTTTCGGGACGGGAGGCAACATCAAGGGCGGCCCGGCAGGCTGCACCAGATGAGATCCCCACCAACAATCCTTCTTCTTTGATCAGGCGACGTGATGTCTCCAGCGCAACCTTGTCCGGTACTTTGATCACTTCATCTACTAAAGATGGATCCAGCACATCGGGGACAAAACCGGCACCAATTCCCTGAATGCGATGGGGGCCCGGTTTTCCTCCAGAGAGTACGGGAGATTCGGCCGGCTCAACGGCGATGGCTTTAAACCCAGGTTTTCTCTCTTTAATAACCCCTGCTACCCCCGTGATGGTTCCTCCCGTACCTACTCCGGCAACAAGGATATCCACTTTTCCACCCGTGTCTTCCCATATCTCCTCCGCTGTGGTACGCCGGTGTATCTCCGGGTTGGCCTGGTTCATAAACTGCTGGGGAATAAAATAACGGCTGTCCGCTTGGGCTAGTTCCTTCGCCTTATTGATGGCTCCTTTCATCCCCTCTTTACCCGGAGTCAGAACCAGCTCGGCTCCCATGGCTTTTAGCAGGGTCTTGCGTTCCTGGCTCATGGTCTCGGGCATAGTAAGGACGCAACGGTATCCCCTGGCCGCGCTGATCATGGCCAGGGCAATCCCCGTGTTGCCGCTGGTGGGTTCGAGGATGATTGAATCACTATTGATTAACCCCTCCCGCTCAGCAGCATCGATCATGTTGAGGCCGATGCGGTCCTTTACGCTTCCACCCGGGTTAAAAAACTCCAGCTTTGCAGCAATCCTTCCTTTAGTATCCCCTGCTATGCGGTTAAGGTAAACAAGGGGGGTTTTGCCGATAAGCTCCGTTACATTAGCTGCGATTTTCATAACATTATACCTCCATTTTTTCGTTTCTTATTTGTAACTGCTCAGGTATACAGTGACCCGGGTTGCAGGATACCTGTTCTTAGGCCGCAGCCTCAATCAAGATTACAGTGGTAGCCTTTACCGGCCCGGCCACATTCTAAACTCGCTGCGCTCAGACACGTAGAATGTGGAAACCCCGGCTCGGTAAAGCCTTTTCATCGAGGCCGAACGGTTGCTCACAGGTAACACTGCAACCCTTGGAATGAGGCATGTTTCTAACGGCTGAGCAGGTACTCTTATTTCCGATCCTTCCTTACGGTTTTTATGCCTGGCTGGTTTGGATAGCTTGCTCCAAGTCAGCTATAATATCATTCACGTGCTCCAGTCCCACGGAGAGGCGGATATAGTCATCCGTAACCCCGCTGGCTTTTTGTTCCTGGGGGGTGAGTTGCTGATGTGTTGTAGATGCGGGGTGGATGATCAGACTCCGGGCATCCCCGATATTCGCAAGGTGAGAAAGGAGTTTAACAGAGTTAATCAGTTTAATCCCCCCTTCACGGCCCCCTTTGATCCCGAAACCGATGATAGCACCGTAACCCTCTTTGAAAAATTTCTCGGCCCTTGCGTGGTCCGGATGTCCGGGCAGGCCGGGATAGTTCACCCAGGAGACAGCGGGATTAGCCTCTAGCCACCGGGCCACCGCAAGGGCGTTCCTGGAATGTTCACGGATCCGCAGCGGCAGGGTTTCCAGGCCCTGCAGGAAGAGGAATGAATTGAACGGTGAAAGAGCCGGACCCAAGTCCCGTAGCAGTTGCACCCGGGCTTTGATGATATAAGCTACCCCAGGGACAACTGCCTCGTCGTGCAGGCCGAAAGCCTTCCAATAACTAACTCCGTGATAAGATGGGTCCGGCTCCACCAATTCAGGGAAATTGCCGTTATCCCAATCGAATTTCCCCGAATCAACGATAGCCCCGCCAATACTGGTGCCATGTCCGCCGATAAACTTTGTGAGGGAGTAAACGACTATATCCGCTCCATGCTCAAAGGGTTTAAAGAGAGGAGGGGGGCTTACCGTATTGTCTACGATATATGGAATGCCGTGTTTGTGTGCTACGGCGGCGAGGGCCGGGAAATCGTCCACGTTGTTTTTGGGATTCCCAATGGTTTCGCTGTAGAGCAGGCGCGTATCCTGATCAATGGCGGCATCCACCGCTGCAGGATCGGACGTATCCACAAAGCGGACGGTAATGCCGAAGCGGGGGAGGGTATAACGAAACAGATTATAAGTTCCCCCATAAAGATAACTGGTGGAGACAATGTTCTGACCGGCCCGGGTGATGTTCAGGATTGCCAGGGTGATCGCCGCCTGCCCTGACGCCACGCTAAGGGCACCGCTGCCACCGTCAAGCTCAGCCAGGCGCTTTTCCAGGACATCGTTAGTTGGGTTCATCATACGGG
>SLRC01000097.1 GCA_007131175.1 Syntrophomonadaceae bacterium | reverse complement strand
CCGTCCACACCGTAGGAAAGGGGATTCAAACGTACGATTGTATTCACTACAGCGGGCAGGTCCTCCAAGGGGAACAATGCACCGGAAAGAAAAAATAAAGGCATGATCAGGAAGTTCATGATTAGCTGAAACCCTTGCATATCATCCAATACGGAGGCGATTGCCGTCCCCATGGCAGTAAAAAGGATAGCAATAAGGAACATAAAAACTAGCGCCGCCAGTAGTGTCCCCACAGTGGGAATGGGAAACCCGATTAAAAAAGAAATAGCTAAAATAATCATACCCTGGAAAACAGCCACAGTGGCACCACCAAGGGTCCTGCCCAGCATAATTCTTATCCGTGGGACAGGTGCCACCAGTGTCTCTTTGAGAAAGCCAAACTGGCGATCCCAAATAATTTCAATACCGTTAAACATGGAGGTAAAAAGGACACTCATGGCAATAATACCCGGGACCAAAAAAAGCAAATAATTTCCTTCACCGGCCCGCTGAAAGACCGGTCCGAAGCCAAAACCGAGGGCAAAGAGAAAAAGTAAAGGCTGCCCAAGGGCCCCGATGATACGCGGTTTTGAACGGAAATAACGTTTAAGCTGGCGCAACCAGAGTATATAGATAACGTTCATGTTACCTCCTCCCCCGCATCATACGGCCAAACATGCTGCTTTTACTTTCCGCTTCCTCTTCACGGATAGCTTTACCCGTTAGCGCCAGGAATGCCTCCTCAAGTGTTGCGGTGCCGGTCCTTTCAGTTAGTTCCTTCGGGGACCCCTGGGCAATTATTTTGCCGTGATCGATAACGGCTACTGTATCTGCAACCCTTTCCGCTTCTTCCATGATATGTGTGGTAAAGAAGATCGTTATCTGTTCTTTTTTGTTTAACACAACAATATGTTCCCAGAGCAGATTTCTGGTCTGGGGATCAAGCCCCAACGTTGGTTCATCAAGAAAGAGAAGCTGCGGCAAATGCAATAACCCCCGGGCAATTTCCAACCGCCGCTTCATTCCACCGGAGTATTTTTTAACCGGTTCGTTGCTCCGGTCCCATAACTGCACCAGTTCCAGCAACTCCTTAATCCGTCCTTTCCAAACACTTTTAGGCATATTGTAGAGTACTGCATGAAAAACCATATTCTCATAAGCTGTCAGCTCATTGTCCAAACTGGGATCCTGAAAAACAATACCAAAAGAACGGCGGGCTTCATTCTGCTCCTTTACGGGGTCATGTCCGTTTAGTATAATCCTTCCGCTGGTGGGCATCAGCAGGGTGGTGAGCATTTTTAGCGTCGTGGTTTTGCCGGCCCCATTCGGTCCAAGGAAAGCAAAAATTTCACCCCGGCGCACCGTGAAAGATATATTATTCACAGCCAGGGTATCACCATAGCGCTTAATCAGTTCTGTTACCTTGATTATGTGTTTTTCTGCCGTTGATGAATCACTCATTCTCTTTCTTCCTTTGGGGCTACATTAATTATTTTCATATTTTTATTCTTCACTGGAGAATGGGGAGTGCCACGCCCTTTTGCCGGCATGGTTCTTTTTTTCAATTGTTCGATCATCTCTTCCAGTTCCTCCAGGTACTGCTGCAGAGCAGTCATACCCTGGTATGTTAGTACTACACAGGTCAACGATTTCCGATCCCGGATGGACTTATTGATGGTGATATACTCCGTTTCTTCCAGCCTTTTTAATTGCACAGAAAGATTGCCTGCAGACAGGCCCAGTTTTTCCTTTAATTCTGTAAACGATACCTGCTTACAGCTTGCGGCCAGGTAACCTATGATCTGCAGGCGCACCGGTTCATGCATGACCCGGTTCGGGTTAAAACCTTCCCTTACCATGTGGCTGTCATTCATCACTGTCTTACCTTCCCCCGGGCAGGCCCAGAGATTATAATTTGTATTATAAACTTATTTATAAGATAAACTGGTATTTCATTTAGAGTCAATCATTATTTAAAAAATGACTTCAAGGGAATTAAAAGTTATTAAATAACTTAGCCGCGATAATAAGCCAGCTTTGGGGCTAAAGGCCGAAAAACACCTTCTATTTCCTGGCGTTCCGCAGGAGAGAGGGGGGTAAAATTTTTCCCTGCCCGGGCAAGGGTCACTACTTCATCGGGAGTGGAACAACCTACAATGGCAAGGCTAATATCATGGGAAAGGGCATAGCTGAACAAAAGCTCAGGGGTAATGCCTGCTTCCGGGGCGATATAATGGGAAGCTCCCAACACTTTCATGGCAATCACAGCGATCCCCTGATCCAGTGCTGCCGGCAGGGTTTCGTCCAGGAAACCTCCCATAACCCCTTCCACGGGATTGACAGGCAGCAACACTGCATCAACAGGCCACTTTTGCACTGCCTGGGTTAGGATGGACGGATCATGATGTCCTGTCACCCCGATATAACGGACCGTCCCTTTCTCTTTTGCTTCAACAAAAGCTTCCAACGCCCCTCCGGGAGATTCTATGGACTGCAGATCTAACTGCGTCCGTACATCGTGTATCTGCCACAGATCAAGGTACTCAACCCCCATGGTTGAAAGGGATTCATCCAAATCTGCCAATGCTCCTCTTTTGTCCCGGCTCGCCGATTTACTGGTTTGAATAACAGACTGACGCAGGCTTGCGTTTTCGCGCCAGAAGTTGCCAAAGTATGCCTGGCTGCCGGCATAAGCCCGGGCTGAATCAAAATAGGTAATGCCCTGGCTCGCTGCCGTGGCAATAATCTCCTTCGCTGACCCTTCCCTGCCGTAAGTACGCAGTATCCCTTCCCCACCCAAACCTACACAGGTTACCTGGAGACCTGTTCGCCCAAACATCCTTTTAGCTATGGACATTCCCAAGATTATCCTCCTTAATTACAACTTAGGATTCAAACTATCTTACCCAAAGCAACCTTTATTATTTAACGAACCTTTGTAAAACTGCTTCGCCATCACCAGACAAGCCCAGCTCTTCCAATTCCCGGGACAAAGAAGCGGAGTCTCCATAACCCCCAGCATACCCATTAACCCGGGCTGCCGCAGTGGAGTTCACGAAATCATTAAAGTCAGGATAAATACGCTTGAATTCATCCATCAGCTTGGGTGTGTTTTGAAGATAATATTTTTGGTGATAATCTTCGGCCATGTAAAACTTGGAAAAAGGGACAATTTCCGTATATACTGTACCTTTATGCTCCCGTTCCAGCAACAATTTACGGGCCAACCGTTCCTGCTCCTCGTCGTGAACAAAAATTATATTCATATATTGCCGTGACATGATCCTTCTAAATGGGTCGTGGCTGCTCCAATAAATATCCAGCAGATCCCTGTAGGAAATCAAATCGGCGTCATAGTCCACCTGGAATGTTTCCGTATGATTTCCCATTTGACGATATGTTGGGTTTTCTTTCGTGCCGCCGGCATACCCTACGCGAGTTCGCACCACTCCTTCTAATTGCCCAAACTGGGCATCAGGTCCCCAAAATCAGCCCATCGCAAAGGTAGCGGTTTCCAACTTTTCAGGCACACGATTGTCTATGGGTGGTTTTTGCGTTCCCACAGCAATGTGATCCTTAAACATATGCGATTCCTCCCCTGTTTTATTTTCCCGGTCCTGGCGAACATCATTCCCGTGGGTTTTAATTTGCCCGCATCCTGCACTGAAAAACAGGGTTAGAATGAGCAATAACGCCAGAACTGTTTTCCAGGTATCTTCCCCTCCAAAAGCACTTATTCTCCAGAACATTAGATGACCTGCCTTTTTTTGAAACATTTATCTTTATTATATATCATTTAATATTATTTGTCATCGAAGAAACACTGGGATCTGCTTGTTTGTAAAAAAAAAGCCGGCGACCCGGCTATAATAATTTTATTTCATTATTTTGCAAATATTGTTTGTGAAATCCACCGGGTCATGCACAGGCAACCCCTCGATTAATAACGCCTGATTGTACAACAAATCAGTAAAAAGTTCCAGTTTTTCCTCATCCTTTTCGTAAGCTTCTTTCAGGGAAGCGAACACTTCATGACCTGTGTTGATTTCCAAAACCTTGTTCGCTTTTACATGCTCATTCGCTGTCGGCAGTGACTTGAGTATCTTCTCCATTTCGATGGAAAGCTCACCTTCACTGGAAAGGCATACGGGATGATTCTTTAATCGCTTCGATGCACGCACATCACTAACCTTATCGGCCAGTATTTCTTTCATCCTGGCAAACAGTTCCTCATTTTTTTGATTTTCCGTATCACCGGCATCCTTTTCCTCCGTTTCGATTCCAAGGTCGCCGCTAGCCACAGACTTGAACTCCTTATCTTTGTATGTTGCAAGCATTTTGATGACAAATTCATCAATATCATCGGTAAAGTACAGTATTTCATACCCTTTGTCTGCCACCAGTTCGGTTTGAGGCAGCTTTTCTATTCGCTCAACTGATTCTCCCGTGGCATAATAGATATACTTTTGCTCTTCCGGCATCCTGGAAACATATTCAGCCAAAGTAACCATCTTTTTCTCCGTTGATGAATAAAAGAGCAACAAGTCTTGTAAAAGATCTTTATTCCGGCCAAATTCACTGTACAAACCATATTTTAATTGCCTGCCAAAGGAGTTATAAAATTCTTCATACTTATCTCGCTCTTCTTTTAAGAGATTATCCAGTTCATTTTTTATTTTCGTTTTGATATTTTTAGCGATTAGATTCAACTGCCTGTCATGTTGTAACATCTCCCGGGAAATATTAAGCGACAGATCTTCCGAATCCACCATTCCCTTAACGAAGCTAAAATAATCGGGCAGTAACTCTGCGCATTTCTGCATGATCATCACGCCGTTCGAATACAACTCCAAACCTTTTTCATATTCTTTCGAATAGAAATCATACGGGATCTTTTCCGGAATAAACAAAATGGCATTATAACTAACTACCCCTTCAACACTAACATGTATATGCCTGATCGGTTTATCAAAGCCATAGTGTTTTTCTGCATAAAAATTTTCATAATCATCCCGGGTCAGTTCATTTTTGTTCTTCCGCCATATGGGGACCATACTGTTCACAGTCTGTTCTTCTGTATAATCCTCATATTCACTCTCGCTACCTTCTTTGAGTTTTTTTTCTGTTATATCCATTTTAATGGGATACCGGATAAAATCAGAGTATTTTTTAATGATGGACCTTATCCTGTACTGTTCAAGGTAGTCATCAAAATTTTCGTTTTCTGTGTTCTCCTTTAATTTAATTATTACATCCGTACCGAACGAATCCTTTTCATAAGGTTTGATCGTATAACCCTCTACTCCTTTAGATTCCCACTTAAACGCTTCATCGCTGCCAAAAGCTTTACTTATAACGGTAACCGTTTCGGCAACCATAAATGCAGAATAGAATCCCACGCCAAATTGTCCGATGATCTCATGACCATCTGTAAGCTCATTTTCATTTTTAAATAACATGGAGCCGCTCTTGGCAATTACTCCAAGGTTGTCATCAAGTTCTTCTTTTGTCATGCCAATTCCCGTATCTGAAACCGTTAATGTCCTGTTTTCTTTATCAATAGTTATTTTAATAAAGTAATTGTCTTTGTCAAAATGCAAAGATTCATCTGTCAACGTTTTGTAATACAGTTTGTCAATGGCATCGCTTGCATTGGAAATAAGTTCTCTTAAAAATATCTCTCTGTGGGTATAAACTGAGTTGATTAGCAGATCCAATAACCTTTTTGATTCCGCTTTAAATTGTTTTTTAGCCATGGCTATCTCCTCCTTCTAATAATATTCCATCATTTGGTTAGCACTCTGCCTCATAGAGTGCTAACTATTTTGTACCATGCTTTACTTTATCTGTCAAGGGGTGTCCTGGTCCTATAAATTCCTCATTGCGGTCTTAATGCGGAAAATGGTGCAAAGATGTCCCGAAAATAAGTACACATGTGGTACCGGTGTGCGCAAGGTACCTGTTCACAACGCCCAGTCTCAATAAATGATGAGCAGCAGTGGGCTTTTCCGTCCCGGCGCACACATTTTAAACTCGCTGCTCAGGACAGTAAAATGTGGCAACCACGATTCAGGAAGCAAGATGCAAGATGCAGGAGGAAGTCACCAGAAAAATTTGTACTCCTCTTGTGCATGTTATCTTTTATTCT
>SLRC01000094.1 GCA_007131175.1 Syntrophomonadaceae bacterium | reverse complement strand
GCTCCCTGAACCTTGGTTCCTCCTGTATCTTGCATCTTGCTTCCTGCTTCTTGAATTTGGATTTCCACATTTTACTGTCTGAGCGCAGCGAGTTTAAAATGTGTGCCGGGACGGAAAAGCCCACTGCTGCTCATCATTTATTGAGACTGCGCGTTGTGAACAGGCACCTTGCGCACCGGTGCTACATATGTATACATTTAAATGTTTTCAGGTTTTAATTTTTCCTATCTGCTGCCTGCTAGCTGACTTGCTTTTACAAAAAAAATATTATGTAAAGAAAAAATAAAGTGATTGTAATGATACTGTAACAATAACCTGTTAATCTAAGAGTGAGTTGACCCCCTCTTAAATATATATTTTTCTGGTGACCCTTGGGGTCACTTTTTTTTTGCCTTTGTTAATGGTGCAGGAGTTTGCTCTTTAAAAACAGAATAGTCTCATAGGGGTGAGGCACTTGTTGGAAAAAATCCTGGTAGTGGATGATGAAAAGCCGATTGCGGATATCCTTCAATATAACCTGGAGGAAGAGGGTTTTCGTGTCCTTGTTGCCTACGATGGAGAGGAAGCATTGCGCCTCGCTTTCGAAGAGCGGCCCAGCTTGATTTTGCTCGATATTATGTTGCCGTACATTGACGGCTTTAGTTTGTGCAGGCAGATACGGAATAAACTTGATGTCCCCATTATAATGTTAACAGCCAAGGAGACAGAAGTGGACAAAGTTCTTGGCCTGGAACTGGGGGCAGATGATTATGTAACGAAGCCGTTTAGCATGCGAGAGTTGCTGGCCCGTGTAAAGGCAACACTGCGCCGTATTCAAATGCAGGATAAGCCTTCCGATCTTTTAACCTGTGGTGAACTCTCCCTCTATATGTCCAGAATGGAATGCAAAAAAGGAGACAGGGTGATCGACCTCACTTACCGGGAGTTTAACCTGATGGCTTTCCTGCTTAATCATGCGGGGTTTGTATTCAGCCGGGAGAAGCTTTTGCAAGAGGTCTGGGGTTATGATTACTATGGCGATGAGCGTACCGTGGACGTAACAATACGACGCCTGCGTGAAAAGATTGAGGACAATCCAGGCAATCCCGATTACCTCTGTACGAAGCGCGGTGCCGGGTACTATCTGAGGAGGCAATCCTGATGCGTGTTGGAATGCAGGGAAAGATCGTATTGCTTTACTCCCTGTTAATTCTGTTTGCCATGCAGCTCGGCGGAGTTTATCTGGTTAGATCACTGGAAAACTATCATTTACGCAATTTTGCCGCCAGCCAGAATGCTCAAGCCGAGCTGCTGGGTAATTTTCTGCGCCGCTACCTGCTGGAGGATGAGCAGCAGCCGGAGCAAGTTTCCCAGTTAATTAGTGACTTCTGGGAAGGAAGCCCTGTTACAGAAATCATGGTGCTGGACCGACATGGCCGGCTCTTGGGCGGTCCGGAGCAACGCTCATTTTCCCTTCTGGGGGGGCGGGTTATCCAGGATGATGTTCTCCTTGCCCTAACCGGCAATCGCATGGAAACGGTTAGGGCGGATCCCCAGACGGGAGGCCGTTACCATTACCTGGCATTGCCCGTCAAGGATGACAATACGGTCGTGGGCGTTGTGTTTTTAAGAAGTTCTCTTGAACATATCTACATTACCTTGCGGGAAATAAAATTTATGTTGCTCAGTGGGTGGTTGGTTGTGCTGGCCATCTCCATTGTTATCGGGTTCCTCCTGACACGGACAATCACCCAACCTATCCGGGAGGTTACTTCCCGGGCTGCCGCAATGGCAGGGGGTGACTTTTCGCAGCAGATTACGGTTCGTGCGCAGGATGAGATTGGTGAATTAGGGCGTATGTTTAACTATCTGGCCGCCCGTTTGCAAAGCACTCTGCATGAAATGTCAGCGGAAAAAAACAAAGTTGAGGCAATCATTAACTATATGACCGAGGGTATCCTGGCATTTAACAAGGATGGCAGGGCAATTCACCTCAATCCGGCAGCGCAAAAAATCCTGCAGCAGGCAGGAATTCCATCACAACCGGGTTTAACTGCCGAGATTATTCTTGGAGGTCTTTTTTCGTCGCACGAACTGAACCATCTTCTCGCATGCACAGCTCCCGTAATCCGGGAGATTCAATTGGAGAAACCCCAGGCGCGGACACTGCAAGTTTATTTTGTGCCTTTTTCTGGCAATGAAGGACAGCAGGGAATGCTTGTCGTGCTCCACGATGTAACCAGGGACCGGGCTTATACCCGCATGCAGCAGGAATTTGTAGCAAATGTATCCCATGAACTGCGCACTCCCCTGACCACCATAAAAAATTATGTGGAAACGCTCCTAAGCGGCGCCCAGGAAAAACCGGCAGTGCGTGACCGGTTTTTGCAGGTGCTTGATAAGGAGACAGACCGGATGGTAAAACTGGTGCGGGATCTTCTTACCCTTTCCCGCCTTGATTCACTCAAGGAAGGGCGGTTGAAGGAAGAGGTAAAAGTGGGTGAACTAATAGAGGATGTGTTGGAGCAGGTGGCCCTGGAAGGTGAATCCCGGGGCATACAACTTCAAGCTGTATTGCCTGAACAACCCCTCATTGTGTATTTGGAGCGGGATATGGTTGCACAGGTACTGCTTATTTTATTGGATAATGCCCTCAAGTATACAGCTGCTGGTGGAGAGGTTGAAGTAAGCGTTGCTTTAAGAGAAGGTGGATGGTTATACATAACTGTTAAAGACACGGGAATTGGTATCCCTGCAGAGGAACTGGAGCGTGTCTTTGAACGTTTCTATCGCGTGGATAAAGCCCGGTCCCGTAATTCGGGTGGGACAGGTCTTGGACTCTCCATTGCCAGACAGCTGGTAGAAGCGCACGGAGGCACGATTACTTTGCGTAGCAGCCTGAACAAAGGAACGGAGGCAACCATCTGCCTCCCATTGGAGTTAAGGGGACTTGCCAAAAATGAAAATATAGTTACACCGATGCAAGGGAGCGAGAATATTGAAAGAGCGCTTTAAAACAATCCTGCTTGCAGGACTGATCTTGCTCAGTCTTTACCTTACTTATATCCTCTGGTTTGGCAGTCCTTACCTGGAAGAGGGAGTGCTGCCCCGTTATGAGTTTGCTTATTTTACGCCACCCCCTCCTCCCCAAATGTTGCTCATGCCTGCGTCCATAGTACTGCAACGGGAGGGGGAAGAAGAAATCCATCTCTTTCGCCGCGGCGAAGCAGAACATGCACGTATCTGGAAGATGGGCAGCGAGCTGCTGAATCGGAGGTTGCCAGGCAGTGTGGGAGAGCGCCCTTCCGAGGAGGAGCTTAAAGATCTTCTTGAGCAGGCCAAAGTCGAATTGGTTTTCCGCTTTAACCCTGTTCTGCCGGAGAGTTTTTTATGGGATCGTGCAGGATTGCCTGCAGAATTTCATGAAATTACATTGTTTTTTAGTGAGGAAAATTATTTTGCACTCCTGGAAGGGAGTGAAAAAATTCTCTATCGCTGGATTGACTGGGAGGAAAGTGAATTCTCAGATTTTAGAGCTTTAATTGAAAGCTGTACCGGCACCATTACTGAAAAACTGCCCCCCCGTTTTGTGCTGCAGGCCTTTTACCCAGAAAGCGAAGCAGAAGCAGTAATTTCAATCGTTAACCACCTGGACGATAACGAATTGTCAGGGGAAGAAAATGATTTAAACGGTACAGGGGCGGATGAGGAAGACATTAACGGTGCAATTAACGGGTCAGAGGAAGATATTACGACTGCAGAAGAAGATTGGGAGCAAGAGAATGGTGCCGCTTTTCCCCATGGGCTAGTGACGGTGAATGGAGAAGGGGATGAAGCAGAAGAAATATTACAGGAGGGTAAGTTAATACATTGGCAGATTGCAGTGCGTGGTAATATCTATGTTCCTGCCGGGTTATCAGCAGCGGAACTCATCCTTATCAGAGAGGAGTTACCGAAAAAAGAGCTAATAAGCGCTTTTTTCCTCGATCCGGCTATGGCCCGGAGAATTGAAGAGCGTGATGGTGCCACCTACTTTACAGACGGTAAAAAAGGGGTGCGTATTTACGCGAACGGCACTTTGGAATTTTCTGCCCCGAGCCTTGAAGTATTTAACAGCCGTATTCCTTACAGTGTTGCCTTATTGGATGCGGCGGAAAACCTAAGCCTCTATGGAGGCTGGCCTCCCAGAGCTTTTCTGGCAAGACGGGAAAAAACAGCCGGTGGGTATCGTTTATTTTGGCGTAGCTATGTGAAAGGATTTCCCCTCATCGATGATGAAAGTAGCTGTGAGATGCTGGTAAACGACAAGGGAATGCCCTATTATCGCCGCAACTTTTATCTGATCAGGGACGAAACGGATAAAAACAAAACTTATACCCATTACAAAGAGGCTCTCTATAAAGCTATTAATATGAATTTGGAATCGTTTCCCCTCCAGGAGGCTACACTCCTGGCCTTGGAGCCGGTATATCGTGTTATCCAGGGGGATTCAGACTCGGAAGCAAGGGCAGTGCCTGCCTGGGCTGTTCATTTTGCAGAAACGGGACGTTTATACCTGGACTGTCAGACATTGGAACAACTATGACGGAGTACCGAGCATCTTTTGGAGGATGGTAAACTGTGGATCTGTCCCGGGCAAAAATGGTTCTGATTATTACATTCTTAATTCTAAACCTTTTTCTCTTATACCAGATCGTTATGGATGAAGGCATGTATAATCCTGTTCTTTTTGGGCCCAGGGAAGAAGTCTCCCGCCTTGAGAAAGCAATGCAGGAGGCAAACCTTTCCCTTGATATCCCTTTGCCCCGGGGGGGGATGAGTGTAGCTTACCTGGTAGTGATGCCCTGGCAGCCTGTTGAAGAGGACGTTGTTGCAATGTTGTGGCAAGGCCTGGGAAATGATACGGAGAATGGAATATTTTCCTCCAATGATTTGTTAGCAAACGCTGAATCAGAAAATAATATAAGCAGGTGGCGTTTTGGGCCTTATGAATTGTTTCTATCCAAAGAAGGACCTTTTCAGCTGCACAACGCTTTTAAAGGCCTTGATCCTGAAAAGAAGGAATCAGCTGCAGCAGAATTCATGAACCGGGTTTCTTTTCTACAGGATTTCGTTTATGATTATAAAGTAGCAAAGCATGGAAAAACAGCGATTTATTATCATCAGGAGTTTGAAGCCTTTCCCCTTTATGCAGGTTATGTGGAATTTGATTGTGGGGGGGAGCACGAGCCCGGATGTGAAGTATATCTTTATCGCCTGGAGCCCCTTGGCTTTGGGGAGCAAAAAAGAGAAGTTATTCCGCCTTCCACAGCGCTTTGGCGCTTCCTGGATGCTTATACAGAGTCTGAATATAGCCATGATCCAATGGTAATTGTGGAATTTTCACTGGGGTACTACAGTGAAGAATATGACGCGGAACGCTGGGAAATTCCACCTGTTTGGAGGATTCGCCTCCTCAATGGAGAAATATTTTATATCAATGCTTTTACCGGTTACCTGGAAAATTGATACTGCTAAAAGCGGGTGTTCGGCATTTAGCTTGGTATAGAAAAAAGGTAACTGCTTGCATGCCCAGCTAAGGCTGGGGCGTTCAGCGGGGGACAGACCCGCCGGGGGAAAAGTCAAACCCCTGTAACTTGGGCAGCAGGGTAGCGGGAAACCAACATTCTGGAGTCTGTCGACAAAGCCGTTTTTAGAGCGGTGAGTGAGCTACTGGCCGCAACGCAAGTGAACACACAGGTAGCCTCGAAAACTAAAAACCTGGAGGCCGAGCTTTTGAGTAGTAGGTGAAGGTAGCATGCAGGCGCGAAATCTGACTGATACGCGAATGCACTCCAGCGGGGTGTTAGTGGTGGCACGGTGGCACAGGACGTTCTAAGCAACTGGGGAAGCCCTCCTCGTCCCGGACGAGAAATCGCGGAAGCAAGGTAGGCCCCTATAACCAGAGCCTCTGGGAAGAGGGACCGAAAGGCGAGAGGGTGGCGGAGCGGACCGTAGTACCTATGAGAGCGGGTAATGCCGAAAGAGGGAAGGGTCCACACTATTCGTAGCAGCTCCTTCAACAACATGGAGAGGCAGGGATGAAATGACAAAACCATCCATCAATCTGCAGGACCTGAGGAGAAGGATATACAGTAAGGCGAAGTCTGAACCCGAGTGGCGGTTCTGGGGCCTGTATGTGCACATCTGCAAACTGGAGACCCTGGAGAAAGCCTACAAAATGGCCAAAGAAAACAACGGAGCACCGGGAGTGGATGGCGTAACCTTTGAAGACATCGAAACACGGGGCAGGCAGCAGTTCTTGCAAGAAATACAGCGGGAACTGCAGGCCAATAACCTACATGCCTTCCAGGAACAAGACAGTAGAGATACCCAAGGCGAACGGTGGGGTCAGGACACTGGGAATTCCTGCTATCCGTGATAGGGTGGTACAAGGTGCACTGCGCCTGATACTGGAGCCTATCTTTGAAGCAGACTTTCAAGACGGCTCCTATGGTTACAGACCCAAACGCTCACCCCAGGAAGCCGTACAAAGGGTAGCCATAGCCCAGGGTAAAACCACTGTCATAGACCTGGACCTGAAAGCCTACTTCGACAACATACGTCACCACATTCTCCTGGAAAAAGTAGCAAAGCGGGTAAACGACCCGGAAGTAATGCACCTGCTAAAGCTTATCCTGAAGATTTCCGGCAAACGAGGCGTACCTTCAAGGCGGGGTTATCAGCCCGCTTCTTTCCAACATTTACCTAAACGAAGTGGATAAAATGTTGGAGAAGGCCAAAGAGGTGACTAAGAAGGGGGATTACACCCAGTTAGAGTATGCAAGGTTTGCCGACGATCAAGTAGTGTTAATTAACTGGCACCCGAGCAACCACTGGCTGGTAGAAGCAACAACTCGCCGAATCGGAGAAGAACTGGAAAAACTCCAAGTAGAGATAAACCAGCAGAAAAGCAAAACAGTGGACCTTGCCAGAGGCGAAAGTTTCACCTTCTTGGGCTTCGAATTCCGCAGGATAAGAAGCAGGAACGGAAAATGGAGACCTTATCACACACCGACGCAGAAGAAACGTAAACAGCACATAGAAGAGCTGCAGGAGATATTCCACCAGTACCGTTCGCAGCCCATTGTAGAAGTAATCAGGAAGATAAACCCAAAACTAAGGGGATTTTGCAACTACTTTCGCATCGGTCAAGCTACGGGGTGCTTCAGCTATATCAGGTGGTCGGTAATGAAGAAAGTGCGCAGACACTTACAAAGAGCAAGATGCCGCTCGGGGTACGGCTGGAAAAGATGGAGCTCGGCGTTTATCTACGGAGTGCTTGGATTATATTACGATTACAAACTCAAAAGATATGCCCTGGCAGTCTAACCAGCAAATAGGACACATAAACCTTGCTATGAAGCACATAGGAAAGCCCGGTGCGGGAAAACTGTACGCCGGGTTTGATGAGGCGGGGGAATGGAGATAGAGTAAGGCGGGATATTGAGGCACTGTCTAACCGAAAGGGACAGCAAACAGACTATGCCTGCCTAAGCCACTACGCCAGCCCTCGACCCTACAGCAGCCAGAAGTTAGCACACAGTAGTCAGCATAAAGGATTAAAAATTGAGCTTAATCGTTTTAAATGGATCCTGTTCGTGATCGGCGAGATAGCCAAGTTGCATTGAACTATCCGGTTGTGTCTGTGTAATTACAAGTCTTAGAGCTGTTACGAAAAAATATTTATGCCCGGCACCATAGAACAAAAAAGACTGTAATGTGAGGGAGGCTTAAGCTTGGCCGTATACTTTCTGGTAAAAGGTAAACAGAAAACTGAAGGCAAAATTATAATTAACGGGGCTAAGAATTCGGCGGTGGCTTTGTTGCCTGCTGCCCTACTAACAGAGGAAACGGTTAAGATTGACAATTTACCGCAAATTACTGATATTGATAAGTTGTTGAATATAATACGACTGCTGGGAGCTTCTGTTTCTTCCCCGGGGGACCACTCTCTTAGTATCAATGGAGCCAATGTAAACAGCTTTTCCCCTTCCGGATTGTTGGTAAACCAGTTGCGGGCCTCCTATTATTTAATGGGCAGTTTGTTGGGACGTTTTGGACGTGTGGAGATCCCCATGCCCGGGGGGTGTGACCTGGGCCCAAGACCCATTGACCAGCATATCAAGGGCTTTTCTGCAATGGGGGCAAAGGTGGAAATGGATCACGGTTTGATGAAAGTGTTTGCGAAGGAACTGCGTGGAGCACACATTTACCTTGATTTAGTCAGCGTAGGGGCCACGATTAATATTATGCTGGCCGCGGTAAAGGCGGAAGGGAAAACAATCATTGAAAATGCGGCCAGGGAACCGGAAATCGTGGATGTGGCCAATTTCTTAAATGCCATGGGAGCTCAGGTTCGTGGTGCAGGAACCGATGTAATAAAGATTAAGGGAGTAAAAAAGCTGCATGCCGTTGAATACAGTGTTATCCCCGACCGCATTGAGGCCGGCACTTTTATGATTGCTGCGGCAGCTACAGGCGGTGACCTTGTGGTGGAAGGAGTTATACCCAAACACCTGGAGCCTGTTACTGCCAAACTCAAAGAAGTGGGTGTGGAGGTGGAGACGGGCCCCGATTACCTGAGGGTTGTTGGCAGGGAAAAAATTTCTCCCTGTGATGTGAAGACCTTTCCCTACCCCGGTTTTCCCACGGACCTTCAACCACATATGGTGGTTTTATTAACAAAAGCTCCCGGTATCAGCCTGGTAACGGAAAATGTCTTTGAACGTCGTTTTTGCCATATTGACGAATTGCGGAAGATGGGGGCACAAATAACCCTGGAGGGACGAACCGCAATTATTGAAGGGGGAAGCGAACTTTCCTCGGCCTCCCTTAAGGCCATGGATTTAAGGGGAGGTGCAGCTTTCATTATTGCCGCCCTTATGGCCAATGGAGAAACTGTTATTAATGATGTGAAATATATTGACAGGGGTTATGAAAGGATTGAAGAACGTTTCCAGGAAGTGGGAGTAAGTGTGCAGCGTATTGAAGAAAAGTAATAAATATTTCCCGGGAAATATTTTGTTGTTTTTTGTATTAAAAGGTTGCAACTGCACAGATTTAAGCATTCCAGTGTAACATAATGTTCAGATTACAGAAGGATGGCTGCTAATGGAGCTTTGGCTGATCCGCCACGGGACAACGAGGGCTAATTTGGAAGGCAGACTTCAAGGCACCCTTCCTTTTCCCCTTGGACCGGAAGGACGGAAAGAAGTCACTTACCTGGCTGAACGTTTGAAAGCGCAGCCGTTCTCTGCTATTTTTAGCAGTTCCGCGCTACGGGCACGCCAAACAACTCGCTTGCTCTATGTCAGAGTGCAAGCTCCACCTCCTTTATTTACCCCCTTGTTGCAAGAATATCATTGGGGGATTGCGCAGGGATTAAATCGTCAGGAAATGGGTGAACGCTATCCCAGTATCCTGGAAAAATTAGAGCGTAATTTTCACAAGGCTGAAATTCCAGGAGCAGAGGGAATTCAGATGTTATTCCAGCGTGCCGGCCGCTTTTATCGTTTCTTGGAAACGCTGGAGCGATCAGGAAGGTATAAGCTTCCCATATTAGTGGTAAGTCATGGCAGGTTTTTGCAGGCCTTCATTCAGTGTTTTTTAGCGTATGATGACCAACAGGGATGGCCATTCTCGGTTTCACCCGCATCTCTGACTGTTTTGGATGGTGACTTTCAGGGCAGGCGACGTCTAAAATTATTTAATGACACCTGTCATTTGCATCGGCAGGTCAAGTAAAAATCTTATGTAACTGTTCAGAATCAGGAGTGTATACAGGAGTTAGAATAAAAAATCGAACTTTATTTGTTTCAAAATGTATCTTGTTAGCAACAGCGGAGCCAGCCGGAATGTGTTGAACTACATAGTTGTATCTTTGTCATTGCGAGATGTAGGCGCAGCAATCTTGTTTTTCTTGTCACGAGATCGCCACGTCGCTAACGCTCCTCACGATGACAGCAGGGAGTTACTGACAAATTTCTGCCCGCTATGTTGGTTGTTGCTAAACCTGTATGTGGTACCTTCTTTCAGGTTTGCTCTTGAATCTATTCTGGATGCTGACTCCTGAATTCTGATACCTGAGTTGTTACAATCTTATTTAATCTGGTATAAGAGGTGAGTACAATTGAATCATTTTTATGATGGCTTTTCTTCAAAACCACCAGCGAGACGTGCCCAGTTTTGGAAAGGTATCATCCTGGGTTTGCTGGTAGGTGGACTTATGGTGGCAACTCTTTTTTTCTACCTGGCAGGCAGCATGCTTCAGGAAAGTGGGAACGAAAGGGCAATGCCCCTGCCTGGACTGGAACAAAACAGCGCGAGGCAGATGGTGGGAGTCTTACCCGAAGTGGAAAGCTACTATCTGGCAGTGGTTAACGCCGCCGAGAAGGTAGCACCTTCTGTAGTGGGGATCAGTAATTTTGGTGTTATCACAGATTTTTGGGGGCGCAGCAGCTTGCAGGAACGGGCTACGGGATCAGGCGTTATAATTGATGAAGAAGGTTATATTGTAACCAACTATCATGTTATTGAAAATGCACGGGAGTTAATTGTTACACTTAGCACAGGAGATGAATTGATTGCAAGTGTTGTTGGCACAGATGCTCCCACGGATCTGGCTGTCCTGAAAATAGAAAGGAAGGGTCTTCCAGCCACTGAGCTTGCCGATTCAAATTTATTGCGTGTTGGAGAACCGGCCATCGCCATTGGTAATCCCCTGGGCCTTGATTTTCAGCAATCAGTGACCCTGGGCGTGGTCAGTGCAAGGGAGCGTTCCATCACAATCCAGGGGCAAAATTTTACCTTTATTCAAACTGACGCAGCCATTAATGATGGCAATAGTGGCGGTGCACTGGTGAATATTTACGGGCAGGTAATTGGTATTAACACGGCCAAAATAAAAATTCCCGGGGTAGAAGGAATGGGTTTCGCCATTCCGTCAAATACAGTAAAAGGAATTACGTTTGATCTAATCACCCGGGGAAGGGTTGAACGGCCTTGGCTGGGAGTATACTTAAGCACCCTCACCCCCATGGATGCGGAACGTTTCTCCATTAATGCAGAAGAAGGAGTTTTAATCCGGGATGTAATCACCGGAGGACCGGCAGATATGGCAGGAATAATGCCCCTTGATGTTGTTATTGCCATTGATGGCAGAAAAATAACGGACAGCAGGCAACTACAAGAAGTCCTCCATAATGCTGATGTAGGTCAAAGCATGGAAATTACCCTCATAAGGGGACAGGACGAGTTAACCTTGACTGTTACTCTGGCTACAATGCCAGAACGCATGGAGTAAAAAATATGTCCGTTATTGTGCTTTTTGTAGATGGTGTGGGGCTGGGAGAAAGGAATGAAAATAATCCCTTTTTTACCAGCGCCACACCATTTATTTCCTCAATCCTTGATGGTAGAAAAATGACCAAGGAAGCGGCAGGCAAGGATTATAAATACGCCTCCCTCATTCCCCTCGATGCGGGCCTGGGGGTGCCCGGCCTGCCTCAAAGCGCCACCGGGCAAACTGCTCTTTTCAGCGGTGTCAATGGGGCAAAGCTTCTTGGCTATCATTTGAACGGGTTTCCGAACAAAATCCTGCGGCAGGTTTTGTCAGAATATGGCCTTTTTACGCAGCTGCAAAAGAAGTTGTTAAAGGGTACATTTGCCAATGCATACCGTCCTGATTTTTTTGACGAATTAAAACAGGGCTTTAAAGGGTACTATTCCTGTTCCACACTTATTACTTATTTTGGTGGGCTACCCTTTCGTTCCCTGGATGATCTGGGCAGGGGAGAAGCCTTGTACATGGACATTACCAATACCGTGCTGCGGCGCCTCGGCTTTGCTGTGCCTTTGTTTACGCCCCAGGAAGCAGGTAAAATTCTCATTGAAATAGCCGGGCGATTTGATTTGACCCTTTTCGAACATTTCTTAACCGATATTGCCGGGCACAATCTTGATAAAGCCCTGGCTTTGGAGACTGTTAAAAAACTGGATGCCTTCCTGGAAGCGGTGTTGCAAGATCTTCCCCAGGATGATTTGTTCCTGATGATCAGCGATCACGGTAATCTGGAGGATTTGTCACAAAAGGGTCATACACAGAATCCCGTTCCCGCATTGGTTGTGGGAAAGCAAAGGGCCCTCTTGGTGGAATTGCTGGCAAAAAGCGGAAGCATTACCGCTGTTACCCCTGCCCTGTTGAAGTACCTCGCAGGAAACGGCGATTAGGGCCGTCTGCAGTGGCAGCACCTTCAGGTGGTGAACATTTAAGAATTCAGAATTCAGGAGTCAGTATCCAGAATAAAAGATGACATGCACAAGAGGGGTGCAAGGTTGCATTTAGAAGTGAGAAGTCAGAGTGCCAGTGAGCCAGCAAAAGAAGCATAGCAGGTTTTTCAGGTGGTGAACATTTAAGAATTCAGAATTCAGAAGACAGCATTCAGAATAAAAGATAACATGCACAAAAGGGGTGCAAGGTTGGCTGTGAGCAACCGTTCAGGCTCGATGAAAAGGCTTTACCGGAACGGGGTTGCCACATTTTACTGTCTGAGCGAAGCGAGTTTAAAATGTGTGCCGGGTCGGAAAAGCCGCCAATATAATCTTTATTTGAGGCTGCGCGTTGTGAACAGGTACCTTGCGCACCGGTACCACATGTGTACTTATTTTCAGGACAGCTTGCTTGAATGACATTGTTATTGTCAACCATAAAAGGGGTGCTTCCCATCCATATTCGCATCATTGCCATTGGTAAAGTAAAGGAAAAATTCTATCAGCAGGCGCTGGCCCATTATTATAAAAGGCTGAGCCCATATGCCCGGCTGGAAACCGTGGAACTGGCAGAAGGAAAAGAAACGGGCCGGGGTGCATTTGCCGTGGCAAGCCTGCTTGAAGAAGAGGCACAGAAGATCGGCAGACACTTGCGTGACAGTGCGTATTTAATCGTTCTTTCCCCGGAAGGGCATCAAATGGAAACAGAAAAGCTTGCCTCCCACTTAAAAAACTTACAACGTGCCAATCCCCGTATCGATATTGTGGTCGGAGGTGCAGCAGGATTGGCAGGATGGATTAAACAAAAAAGCGACCTCTACCTTTCCCTCTCTCTATTAACTTTTCCACACCGAATGGTCCGTGTTATTTTATTGGAACAGCTCTACCGTTGTTTTAAGATTATCCGGGGTGAACCGTACCACAAATAAAAAAAGGTTTATGTATAAATATCATAAACCTCATATTTGCTGTTAGGGCCAAACTTTATTACTTTAATCTATTTTTAATATCCTCTAGATCCTTCTTCATTATATTTATGATACCAACCATTTCATTAAAGTGTCTAGTAACAAGGCCACTAAGCTCGGTGTCATCGGGTTGAGGATCGGGCTCTTCGCATTGGGGAGGGCAAACCTGGTTAATTAGTTTTGGACCACCTTCGGGGCAAGGACAATTTGCATTAGTGGGTGGGCAATCGCAGTTATCGTTAGTTGGTTGGTCACTAAAAACAAATCCTTCCTTTCTTCTCATCAAATAATCCACGAGATCTTTGTCCCGGCCCACATTGGCCAGTGCATCGAGACGAGCATTAAAGAGGGCCAAAGATCCTTCTGATAATTTTTTATTGGCTTCTTTAACATCTTGCAACACCTTCTTATCCATTATAAATATCCTCCTTCTGGTTTTTTTATAACATTAATTTCCCCCCATCCGTCCTAACTACCTGCTTTTTTACCACTCCTTTCCCATTCTTATAATTAAAGCAAGGCGCCTTCACTATGTATTGCTGTCACCAGTGCAAGCTTGCTTTTATACTCCTCTGTTGAAAGGGGACAAACAGCTTTCTTTGCCTTAATGGAATTTCTGGGACAGGATTTTCCCTGACACGCGGGGTTTAGCGGGCAGTTAGCGCACTCACTATAGTCGATTTCATTGTTTGCCACCCATAAACCCCAGCGCCATCGGTCAATGAGCAGACTGCCGTCTTTGAAGAGTTTGCCAACATGATTTAAGGGATCGTCAAAGGCTACGGTACACTTGTATATTGTTCCGTTAACACCAACAACAATGGATGACTCTAACCCGGCATAGCAAACCTGGCCATGTGACTGCAGACGCTCTCTTACATGTTTGTCTATATTACCCACTTTTGCATATGTTTTATAAAGATCTGTCTCAGCAATCAACCGTTGTGTGGCACTGCAAACGTTTAATTTGTCGTCATTAGGGCCACCCAGTTTGCCAACGGGCATAAAAACGAGGCCAAACCTTAAATCTTTGGCAAATGTTTCGCCAATATGGGAAAAGAATTCTTCCATTATTACTGCAGAATCATTATTGTAATTAACCCTTATGGTAACGTAAAAATCCAGGTCGCTTTTGCACATTTCCTCCAGGTTATTAATTATTGTTTTGTATGTTTCTCCTCCTCCGGCTAATTTACGGGCTTTATCATGAAAGGCCTCAGGCCCGTCCAGCGTTACTTGAAATCGTTTTACCTCCCGCTTTAAAAGGTTGGCAACCACCTCCCTGGTGAGAAAGTATCCATTTGTAGTTATGCTGCTGCTATACGAAACACCGTATTTATCACAACTGTGAATAAAAGAATCGGAAAGATCATAAATAATATCTTTTGCCAGCAACGGTTCACCACCAAACCATGAGACACTTACATTTCTGCCCTCTTTTGCTTTTGCGGCCGCCAGAGCTTTGAGGCCTAAAATAACATCAGATTCCATTTTTCCTCTCTGGTGGGTTTCATAACAATACTCACAGCGAAAGTTACAATCTTCATGGGGTAATAAAATCATGTTAAAACGAGCAGCGGCAATTTCTCTGGCTAACATATCAAGAACAAACTTCTGCTCGTCAATGTCACACGGAAAGAAAAAACCGTTTTCGCAGAGATCTCTTAAGGGATCGAGGTTAAGATCAGCTTCCCTGATTTCTTTGCCTATTAAATTTTCTATGGCAGCAAACTTATCTCCAGGAACCCGGGCAACCGCTCCCATAAAACTGTTATGAAAGATGGCATCTCCAGAAGATTCACATTTAAGAACCACAGTGTAATTTGATAATTTCCACTTTCGTTCTTCCATTGCAAGAACCAGCTCCCTTCTGTCAAAAAACCACGCATGTTCTAAAAAACCCATATTTTTGCGGGCGATACCACCTCCTAAAAGAATTTTTACCGGTGGAACAAAAAAATGCTACACTTCGGTAACCTGGCGATCCAACAAATTGGACCCATGGCTTTGCGTCCCTGCCTTACGGCAGGTTTGCCCTTTCGGTAAGCAAACAACTTTTCAAGGATTAACTTACCTAAACCTTTGTATGTTATTAATTCGATTTTATGTTGCAAAATCCTGCCGAAGTGATAAATTTTTCTAAATATATAAAAATAACATAATTAGTAGCAGGTATTCCACCTGTTAGCCTGATTATTGTGATAGGCAATAAAGTTATGTATAATAAAAGTGAAATTTATGTTGCAAGGTTAAGCTACAGTAGGGGGGTTGGAGGTGGCAAAAGCACAGTCGTTTGACGTTGTTTCCAAAGTTAACATGCAAGAAGTGGACAATGCAGTAAACCAGACAAATAAGGAAATAAAACAAAGATACGACTTTAAAAAAAGCAAGTCTGAGGTTAGTCTGGAGGAAGGGCATATTAAGATTATTTCTGATGACGACTTTAAGTTAAAAAGTGTCATTGATATTCTGGAGACGAAGCTCGTAGGCAGGAAGGTTCCCATTAGAAACCTGGAGTATGGCAAGGTTGAGGAAGCGAGCGGCGGGACAGTTCGCCAGCTTATTAAACTCAAACAGGGTATTGATGGGGAAACATCAAGAAAAATGGTGAAAGATATTAAAAGTTTAAAGATTAAGGTGCAGGCTCAGATTATGGATGACCAGGTTCGCATTTCCGGGAAAAACAGGGATGAATTACAAACAGTTATTGGTTTTCTGAAAGAAAAGGATTATAAGCTTGCATTACAGTTTACTAACTATCGTTGAAAAGGTCGGCAAAGCTTCTATTGCTATTGGTCCTATTGACAGGTGTAGCTTCATCAGGTATTATTTGCTTGTTCGTGCTACCATTCTTATTCTTGCTTAACAGTCGGTGGTGAAGGGAACCGTTCCTTCCCGGAAAGGAGAATGTATTTTGATTCTGGAGATCCTTGAAGTTGGCCCGTTTATGGCAAATTGCTATCTAGTGGCATGTTCCCGAACCAAGGATTGTATCATTATTGATCCTGGTAGTGATGGACCGGTAATTATAAAAAAGGCAAAAAATCTTTCGTTGAACGTAAAATATATTATTAACACCCACGCTCATATTGATCATATTGGTGCCAACGGTGAAGTGAGCAGGGCGTTTGATGCGCCCCTGCTGGGCCATAAAGCTGATTTACCCCTCTTTCGCAGCCGTTCTTCCAGCCTGAGTCTTTTTTCAGATGCAGGATCTTTGAAGGAACCGGATCAATTCGTCCAGGAAGGTGATTTGCTGGAATTAGGAGATTTGCAAGTTAAGATCATTGAAACACCAGGACATTCGCCTGGAGGTATATGCTTGGAGATTGGCGGGGTGCTTTTTTCCGGTGATACTCTTTTTAACTCTTCAATAGGCCGCACCGACACGCCTGGCGGTTCTTATAAAGAAATAATCCGCAGTATTCGGGAGAAGTTGCTTGTTTATCCCGATGATACGAATGTTTACCCCGGGCACGGTCCCCAGACCAGCATCGGATATGAACGGCGCCATAACCCTTTCTTAACCTAAGCAATAGAAGGGCTTTATTGGGGAGAAGGCCTTAAAACAAGGTCTTCTTCGGTTATTATATTGTTCGCCGGTCGTTTAATCCAGGCGCAGAATCTGCTATAATAGCGTGATAATACTATTTCTAGAAATGGAGATGCCTCATGTTGCATAAACCCGGCCAATTTATGATTGTCTCCGCAGCTGCGGAAGGTAGACATGGATTGACAGCTTTTGACGCGGCTCTGCTCAAAGCCGGTATCGGTGATGTAAATCTTGTAAGATTGAGCAGCATTTTACCTCCCGGTTGTGAAGAAGCGAAGCATGGAATTGATTTTCCACGGGGTGCTTTTGTCCCTACCGCTTACGGTGCTGTTTGCAGTGATGAGGCGGGGGAGCTTATTGCAGCAGCCATTGGAGTGGGCATTGCCCCGGACGGATCGGGCGTAATCATGGAACACGCTGGAAACTGCAGTGCTGCAGAAGCTCAGCGCAAAGTGGAACAAATGCTTGAGGAAGCCTTTGCCAACCGTAAACGGGAGTTAAAAGAGGTTAAGGTAAAAAGCGTGGAACTTCGTGTTGGTGAAAAGCCAGGGGCCGTTTTTGCTGCTGTTGCGCTCTGGTAAAAAATCTATTTATAATGAAAGAATTAAAGGGTAGTCAAAAGAATTGGCTACCAACTTTTAGAGCGGAGTTGATGAAACGTTAATGGAGATGGAACTTTGGTTTACAGAAAAACAAACCCCCGCACTGGGCCTCAGCCTGAAGGTTAAAGAAACCCTGTTGCGCCGTCGCACCGAATTTCAGGAAATTGCCGTTTTGGATACGGTACAGTGTGGGCGCATGCTTGTCCTTGACGGTATGGTACAGACAACGATAGCAGATGAGTATATTTACCATGAAATGATCGCGCACGTACCCCTGCGCACACACCCTGATCCCCGATCGGTGCTTGTCATTGGTGGTGGTGATGGAGGAGTGGTCAGGGAGATCTGCCGTTACCCGCAGGTGGAAAAGATCAAACTCGTGGAAATAGATGCGGGCGTTGTGGAGGCATCACGGCAGTTTCTGCCGGAGATCAGCTCTGCCCTGGAAGACCCCCGTTTGGAAATTATCTATCAGGATGGCAGGGAATATGTATCTAGTCGCAATAATGAATTTGATGTGATAATCGTAGACTCAACTGAACCGGTGGCGATAGCAGAAGGACTTTTTGGGACGCCCTTTTACCAGGGAGTTTTCAAGGCACTAAGAGAAGGGGGGATACTGGTAGCCCAGACTGAATCACCCTTTTATAACGGAACACTGCTGCAGACAACTTTTCGGCGTATCCATTCCATATTTCCCCAAGCGTTTCTTTACCTCGCCTCCGTTCCTACCTACCCGAGCGGTCTCTGGAGCTTTACCCTTGGAACAAAGATCGTCAGCCCCATGGAACCGGCTGGTGATTACCTGCCCACCGGACTGCGTTATTACTCACCGGAGATTCACCGTAGTTCCTTTATCCTCCCCCCGTTTGTGCAGGAACTGCTAAGGTGTGAGGAAGCCCCCGAGCCCCCGGCCTTTTAATGAAAGGAGGGGATGATAATGGATATTAAACTGCCCCTGTGCGAAAATCCCGGCCTGTTCATGGCGGCAGATGATAAACTGGATGCGGCACGGGGAGTGATTCTCGGTGCTCCCCTTGACGATACAGGATCTTTCCGTACAGGCAGCCGCTTTGCGCCTGCTGCTGTGCGCCGGGTTTCCCGCGCACTGGAGGAATACAGTATCACCCTTGACAGGAGCCTTGAACAGCTTCCTTTTGCTGATGCTGGTGACCTCCTTCTCGCTCCCGGCGACACTCAAGCCTCAAAGCAAACGATCGCCCGTGCAACCAGCGCACTGGTTGGCGCTGGCAAGATTCCTTTTATTATGGGGGGGGAACATACGGTAACCCTGGCAGCAGTGGAAGCGTGCCTGGAACACCGGGACACGTTAACAGTTTTATATATAGATGCCCATGCTGACCTTCGCCCGTCTTATATGGACATCTCCCTCTCTCATGCATCAGTAGCTTATCATTTGCAGTGTCTTCCGGGTATTACCCTGTATGAATTTGGTGTCCGTTCCGCCGATCGGGAAGAGTTGTCTCATATCTGTGGAGACCACTTTTTCCCTTTTACCCTTTACGAGCCTTTAAAGAAGGTTCTTCCGCTTCTTGCGGGCCAACCCCTTTACATTTCCATTGATATGGATGTGGTGGACCCTGCTTTTGCTCCCGGTGTGAGTGCCCCCGATCCCGGAGGCATAACCTCAGGGGAGCTATTACAAATATTTCCATTGCTTGAGCCCTATTGGGAGCAGGTGGTTGCCTTTGATTTGGTAGAGATCTGTCCTCCCCATGATTCGGCAGAAATAACGGCTTTGCTTGGAGCCAAAGTCATACGCGAGTCATTGCTTGCTTTCCTCAAATAAGAGATAACAACTCAGGTATTCAGAACTTAGGAGTCAGTATCCAGAACCTGATATGCATCAAGAATTATAAAGGGAGTGGTGCCGGATGCCTACCAAGTACATTTTTATTACGGGAGGGGTGGTTTCCTCTTTGGGGAAGGGGATTACTGCTGCTTCATTGGGATGCTTACTAAAAAGCCGGGGGTTTAACGTGAGTATTCAAAAGCTTGACCCTTACATTAACGTAGACCCGGGCACTATGAGCCCGTACCAGCATGGAGAGGTGTTTGTAACGGATGACGGGGCTGAAACAGACCTGGATCTGGGGCATTATGAGCGGTTTATCGACTCCAATCTCAGCAGCAGCAATAATGTAACCTCGGGAAAAATTTATTGGTCCGTTATTAAAAAAGAACGACGGGGTGATTATTTGGGCGGGACCGTACAGGTAATTCCCCATATTACCAACGAAATTAAGGATAGCATTAAGCGGGTTGCCCGGGATCCAAGAATGGAAATGGTAATTACAGAGATTGGCGGTACTGTGGGTGATATTGAAAGCCTCCCTTTCCTTGAAGCCATTCGTCAGATGAAAACGGATCTGGGTAAAGAGAACGTCTGCTATATCCACGTTACCCTTGTTCCCCTTTTAAGCTTTGCCGGAGAATTGAAAACCAAACCTACACAGCACAGTGTAAAAGAACTGCGTAGCATTGGTATTCAGCCTGATATTATTGTCTGCCGCTCGGAGCAGCACCTCTCCTCCGATATACGTGACAAAATTGCCCTTTTCTGTGATATCAACTCCCGTGAGGTAATCGAAAACCGAACCGTACCCAACATATATCATGTTCCCATGCTCCTTAAAGAAGAGGGTTTGGATGAGATAGTGCTGGAGAAGCTGAGGTTGCCGTTACGGGAAGCGGACTTAAGCAACTGGGAAACCATGATTGCCGGCATGCACGACCTGGAAGGGAAGGTTACCATAGCCCTGGTAGGAAAATACATAGCGCTAAAAGATGCTTACCTCAGTGTTACGGAAGCCCTTTACCATGGTGGTTATTACAACAACGTGGAAGTGGAACTGCGCTGGGTTGATGCGCAGCAGCTGGAAAATGGTGCTGACACGGAGCATCTGTTTAAAGATGTGCACGGTATTTTAATTCCCGGTGGTTTTGGGGAGAGGGGTATTGAGGGTAAAATAGAAGCGGTGCGCTATGCAAGGGAAAATAGTGTCCCATTCCTGGGTCTTTGCCTGGGACTTCATTGTGCGGTGGTGGAGGTGGCCCGCAATGCCTGCGGGATCACAGATGC
>SLRC01000159.1 GCA_007131175.1 Syntrophomonadaceae bacterium | reverse complement strand
TCCCGGCACACATTTTAAACTCGCTGCGCTCAGACAGTAAAATGTGGCAACCCCGTTCCGGTAAAGCCTTTTCATCGAGCCTGAACGGTTGCTCACAGCCAACCTTGCACCCCTCTTGTGCATTTTCATTTATCTAATGGTGCCGGCAACATAGAGGGCGGCATGTCCGTCTATCCTAAATTAACCCTCCAGTTTAACCTCGCCTCTTTCCCCATCCTGCAGGATCATCTCCACTCGGTATTCCGCATCCGTAAGTAAACTTCGACAATGACGGGTTAGTTCCATCCCTTCTTGAAATTTATAAAGGGATTCTTCCAGAGTGAGATCACCTTTCTCCAGATTGGAGATCAGCTTCTCCAGCTTTTCCAGTCCTTCTTCAAAGGTTAATTTATTTTCTGTCAATTATATCCTCTTCTTTCCTTTCCACTTTATTCACGGTACAGTAAGCATTCCCGTCATGAAATAGTATTTTTAGTCCCTGTCCTTTCTTTACATTGTGCAATGCTTTAAGGGGACGGTTTTTCTCTGGGTCAAACACAAGGGTATAGCCGCGCATAAGCACATTCAAAGGACTTAGGGCTTCAAGATTTTCTATAGATCTTTCAAGTTTTGTTAAATTATTACGCATAAACAGTTCCATAGCCCGATTGAGCCGGGACCACAGTTCGTCCATCCGTTGATGGTTCAGGTTTATCTTTTCCCGTGGATGTTTCAATGCACCTGATGCAGCAAACTGTTCCAATAAATATCTTTTTTTTTGCATGTTTTTAAATATGATACTGCCCATAAGTTGTTCCTGCATGTTCAGATAACGGAGCAACTCTGATTGTTCAGGGGCAATTAATTCAGCAGCAGCCGTAGGGGTGGATGCCCTTTTATCTGCAACAAAATCGGCAATAGTGTAATCAGTCTCATGACCAATGGCACTGACAAGTGGTGTCTTGAGCATAAAGACTGAACGTGCCACCGTTTCATCATTAAAACACCAGAGTTCTTCCAAAGAGCCTCCACCCCTGGTCATCACAATTACATCAAGCCCCCGTTTATCCAATTCCTGAAGAGCGTTATTGATCTGCAACGGTGCTTCCTTTCCCTGCACCGCAACGGGGTAAAGTAGTACCTGTACACAGGGAAATCTGCGCTTAAGCGTTGTGAGAAAGTCCCTGACTGCTGCACCAGATGGAGAAGTAATCAACCCAATTTTTTGTGGAACATAGGGCAAGGGCTTTTTGCACTGTTCATCAAAAAGCCCTTGCTGTGATAATTTTGCTTTTAATTGTTCATATGCAAGAAATAAAGCACCGAGACCCTCCGGTTCCATCTCCTCCACATAAAGTTGGTAATAGCCACTGCGTTCATAAAGTGAAACACTCCCCCGGACCATAACTTTCATTCCCTCCGTGGGAGCAAACCTCAACAAAGCATTCTTTTTCCGGAAATAAACACAGCGCAGGACACTCTGCTCATCTTTTAATGTAAAATATATGTGGCCGGAAGGATTGTGGCATTTATAATTTGAGATTTCGCCACTTACCCACAAATTCTGCAGTAGATCGTCCTGCCAAAACAAATCTTTTAAATACTGGCTTAGCTTTGTAATCGTAAAGACCTGTCTTTCGATCATGAGCTCCGGGCAGCCTTAATCAAATTGTCCAACAACATGGCTATTGCCATAGCCCCAGGCTTAATCCAGTCTTCTTTAACAAGCCCCGGTTTCCCTGTGGCAGCAATCAAAACATCATGGACAACATCAACGTCTTTTTCCCGGTCCAAAGCCTCCTGAACAACATGTAGGTTTATATGTTCCGGAAGGGGTAGCTGTATCATGATGCCATGAACATTATCATTGTAGTTCAATTCTTCGATCAATTGCAGCAGTTCCCCTTCCGAAACATCAACGGATAACCGGTGTATCATTACATTAAAACCCAGGGCGTTACTCTTGCTTTCAATATTCGTTACGTAAGATAGGGAAGCGGAATCTTCTCCCACGATAATAACCGCCAAACCTGGAAACTGACCCGTCTCAGCATAAATATCTTTAAGCTCTGCAGCCATCTCTTCCCGCAAGCGGTCGGCTACCTTGTCTCCCTTAATCAGTTTGGCGGGCATATATCGTTTACCTCCTATGCTTCGTTCAGTCTGATCGCTGCTTCAACAGTATTATAAAGAAGCATGGTAACCGTCATTGGCCCCACACCACCGGGAACCGGGGTGATAAACGATGCCTTCTCTGCAACAGGTCCATATTCCACATCTCCTGCCAGTCGGAAACCTTTTTTCTTGGTAGCATCGGGAATCCGGTTCACGCCCACATCGATAACAACAGTGCCTTCTCTAACCATGTCAGCAGTAATAAACTCGGGAACGCCCATGGCAGCCACAAGAATATCTGCTTGCAGTGTATAGTGTTTAATATCGCTTGCGCCTGTATGCACCACCGTTACCACGGCATTGGCTCCAGCTTCCTTCTGCATCAATATGGCTGAAAGCGGCTTGCCCACAATGTTACTGCGGCCACAGATAACCACATGCTTTCCAGCAGGATCATTGCCGGAACGGACCAGCAATTGTTTCACACCATGGGGGGTACAGGGAAGGGGACATGGTTCACCCCTTAACAGTTTACCCAGGTTAACAGGGTGAAAACCGTCCACATCCTTTTCAGGGGAAATAAAGCCGATCACTTTTTCCACACTGATGTTCTTTGGTAAGGGTAATTGTACCAGGATGCCACTTATTTTGGGGTCATTATTCATGCGGTCAATAGTTTTTAGCACATCTTCTTCAGGCACATCTGCAGGCAGACGGACTGTTTCCTCAAACATGCCGATCTCCTGGCATCCTTTTGCCTTGCTGGTAACATAGGAAACGGAAGCGGGATCTTCACCTACGAGAACCACACCCAGACCGGGAACTATACCCTTATTTTTTAATTCTGCCACCCTTGCCGTAAGCTCTTTTCTGATCTCCGCCGCCACTTCGTTACCGGAAATAATCTTTGCTGTCATAATGTATCCTCCTTATAATGCTCCTGTTTATTCCAAACCTCTCTCCCATAGAAAGGCTTTGAACCATTTTCCCACACTGTCGGCAGAGTCACGTTCCACAAAAGCGGGGGTATCACCGGATGGTAAAATAAACTTCAAACGGCCTACAGCAGCCAGCATTGAATCAACATTGCACACCGGTTCTCCCGGCCAGAATGGAGCGTTTTTCAGTGAATTATAGTTGATAGTGCTAAAAGATGGGGTTAAAGATTTCATTTCCTGCCAGATTTGCTCCGGAGACTGCGGTTTCTGGTAATAACCCATCTGCTCCATCAGTTCAAGTAATATTTGCCAGTTTTGCCGTCCTGTAACGGGGCTGATAGCAGGATTAAGCTGTTGGACACGCCTTTCACTGTTGACAAAACTGCCTTCCGTTTCCGCGAAGCTTACGGCGGGTAACACGACGTCTGCACGGCGTGCTGTTTCCGTAAGAAAGAGATCCTGTACCACCAATAAGTCTGCTTTTGCCAGTTTTTCCACCATTTCTGCAGAAGGATCCTCACCGAAAACAAACACGCCTTTAATCGTCCCATCATCCAGACCTTCCATAACTTTATCCATGTGCTTGCCTGCTGTTACCGGCAAGGGGGCACGCCAGGCATGTTCAAACCTTTCCCTGACTTTTTCAGCTTCGATCTTCTGATATCCGGGCAAGTACCCCGGAGTAATTCCCATATCGAAAAGTCCCTGGCTATTGCAGCGCCCCCGCAAGTTAATGATTCCCTGGCGTGGTGCGCCCACTTTGCCCAGCAATAGTGCCAGGTTTGACAGTAATGCATTTGCTTCACCGCTCAAGTTACGGCTACCCAGAACGAGCAGCGGGCTTTTTGCCCCGGCATAAGCTTCCAAGAGGGCTTGAATTTCATCCTTGGTCAGGCCGCTGCCCTGGAGCATTTCTTCTGCACTGCGCTCTTTCAACAATGCTGCAAGTTCCTCGTAGTTTTCTGTATACTGCTCGACAAAGTCCCTGTTTACCAGGCCATTTTCACAGGCTACAATGAGCAGGGCAGCCAGGAAGTTTGTATTCGCCCCTTCCTTAATCTTCAGCGTCTGCTTTGCATAGTTTGCAAGTTTGCTTTCCCCTTCATGAATAATCCAGAGGGCCGTTCCTTGCTCCGCAGCCTGCCTAATTTGCAGTACAGCAATAGGGTAATCGTCAAAATCCACATCAACGGCTAAGATAAAATCGGCTGAAGCAAATTCTTCAAAGGAATTTGTAGAAGCTCCCATACCAATTTGGGCCGTTAGAGGGTTTGCCGGCTCATTAAAGCTGTTCAGGTTATCTGTCCCCAGTACGGCACGGGCAAATTTTTGAATAAGATAACTCTCTTCATTGCTGTAACGTGCTGCAGCAAATACAGCCAAGGAATTACCCCCGTAACGGGCTTTAAGCGATTTGGCCTTCTTGGCGATATGAAGCAGGGCGTCGTCCCAGGTTGTCTCCTTTAGAACCCCATCCTCACGAATGAGAGGATTTTTTAGTCTTTCCTCACTGTTTACATACTCAAAACCAAAACGCCCTTTTTTGCAGAGAATGCCATTATTAACCGGTCCATTGAGCGGAACTACACGGGCTATTTTATCTCCCACAGTTTCCACATGCATGCTACAACCTACACCGCAATAACCGCAAATGGTTGATGTCACCTGAAGTTCCCAGGGGGCAGGTTTAGCGAAAGGCATGTTTTCCACAAGGGCACCGGTGGGACAGGATGCAACACACTGCCCACATGCCACACAAGTCGTTTTTTCCAGGGGAAGGTCAAGGGAGGGGCTTACATAAGCGTTAAAACCCCGGTTAACCAAACCCAGTGCCTCTGCACCGATGATTTCGGCACAGGTGCGCACGCAAAGCCCACAGAGGATACATTTATTCGGATCACGCACGATCAGTGGGTGGAGCTCCAGTTCATAATCGTGTTTTTCACCTACAATGCGCTCCGGTTTTGCATCGTATTTAGTCGCATAGTCACGCAGTTTGCATTCAAAAACATCAAAACAGCCGCATTCCAGGCAACGAACTCCATCCTTCGTGGCATCATCCGGCAGGAGGCCCTGTTCGATCTCACGGAAATTATTAACCCGTACCTCCGGTTCCACAACAGGCATTTTTACTCTTTCCTGCCGCGGTTTATCAGCAAAATCCTCTTCCGTGAGCCCTTCCCTGATGATATTAAAATAGGTGCGGTACGGAGACAATTTTCCCTGCAGGTAGTTATCTATAACCTCTGACACACGCTTTCCGGCGGCAATAGCTTCGATAGCAATCCCCGGTCCCGTTACTGCATCCCCGCCGGCAAATACACCGGGAACACTGGTAAGAAATGTCCCGTCTTTTGCTTCGATTGTTTGATAGCGGTTAACAGCCACATCTTTCTTAATATTCTCAACGTCCACATCCTGACCAATAGCAGCGATTACAGTGTCCACATCAAGAGTGAAATATGCATCTGGTATAGGTTCAGGACGACGGCGGCCCGATGCATCCGGTTCACCCAGTTGCATCTTCTGGCAAACCATCTTTTCAATCTTGCCGTTCCCCTCTATCTTGATGGGAGCAGCAAGGAGGTTGAATTCCACACCTTCTTCTTCCGCTTCCTCAACCTCAATAGGCTGAGCGGGCATTTGTTCCCGGGCCCTGCGATAAACAACAGTAACCTCATCCGCACCGAGGCGCTTGGCTGTCCGTGCCGCATCCATGGCTGTGTTACCGCCACCGACAACCGCAACACGGCTTCCCAGAACAACTTCTTCATTAAGCATAACTGCCCGTAAAAATTCAGTGCCACCCAATACTCCAGGCATTTCCTCACCGGTTACGCCCATGTTTTTACTGTTCTGGGCACCAATGGCTATATAAACGGCATCATAGTCGTTCTTAAAAAGATAATCGATGGTAAAATCTTCTCCTAACTGCACATTGGTATGCGCATCCACACCCAGATCCAGGATCTGCTGAATTTCAGCTCCCAAAACCTTTTTGGGAAGACGATATTCAGGAATACCATAACGGAGCATACCACCCATCTCCGGCAACGCCTCAAAAACAGTAACGGCATGACCGCGACGGCGCAGAAAGAACGCGGCAGTCAATCCGGCCGGTCCGGAACCAATAACAGCAATTTTCTTACCCGTATCAGGAGCCACTTCCGGCACGTAAGGATCATCGCTGGCCATATCCAAGTCGCCCACCAAACGTTTAAAATAACGGATGGAGACGGGCCCTTCCATCAGATTCCTTCGGCAATTATCTTCACAGGGTGCAGGACAAACCCGCCCAATGGAAGAGGGAAATGGCATAAACTCCTTGATTAACTTAAGCGCCCCTTTATAATCACCATTCGCCACCAGCGCAGCATAGCCCTGGGCATCACAGTTGGCCGGGCATGCCATTACACAGGGAGCACGGCAGTCACCGCGGTGATCGGAAAGTATAAGTTCCAGAGCCAGCTTCCGTGCTTTTCTAATCTTTTCATTTTCAGTCTGGATAATCATACCATCGGCAATCTTTGTGGCACAGGCCCGCAGCAAGCGTGGCATTCCCTTTACCTCTACCAGGCAAAGGCCACAGGAAGCGTACACCTCCAGATCGCCGCTAAAACAAAGGGTGGGAATATGAATATTATTGGCCGTGGCTATTTCCAGAATCGTCTGGTCCCCATGGCCACATAGTTCCCGTCCGTTAATATTAATTCGCAGGCAACTCATGCGCTTAGCTCAACCCCTTTACTGTGTAAATTTAGTCTCTTATATGCCGCCTCCATATTTAACGCCCTTATTCTGCCATTATTGCATCGAATTTACAAGCATCAATACAGTTGCCGCATTTAATGCACTTCTCCTGGTCCACAACGTGGGGTTCTTTCTTTTCACCAGTTATGGCTTCAGCGGGACAATGTTTGGCACAACGACGGCATCCATTACAGAGTTCCATATCAATGGTATAGGTAAGAAGCTCGGGACATGACTTGGCCGGACAACAGCGGTCGTGAATATGTGCTTCATATTCGTCACGGAAATATTTGAGGGTTGTCAGTACAGGATTCGGGGCTGTCTGCCCTAATCCGCATAAGGCACCTTCCTTAACGTTGTATGCTAATTCTTCCAGTAAGTCCAGCTCTTCCGGCGCTGCTTTCCCCTCGGTAATGCGGGTAAGAATTTCGAGCATGCGCTTTGTCCCGAGACGGCAGTGGACACACTTGCCACAGGACTCGTTTTGCACAAAGTCAAGGAAATAACGGGCCATGTCCACCATACAGGTCGTCTCATCCATAACGATCATTCCGCCTGAACCCATGATGGCACCGGTACGGGTAAGTGACTCGTATTCCACCGACGTATCCAGCAGACTCTCAGGAATACAGCCCCCCGAAGGCCCGCCCAACTGCACTCCTTTAAACTTTTTGTTATCCCGGACGCCTCCACCTACTCCAAAAATAATGTCTCGCAAAGTAACTCCCATGGGAACCTCAATCAGTCCACCATTGTTCATCTTACCGGCCAAAGCAAAAACCTTTGTTCCCTTGCTCTTTTCTGTTCCGTAAGCGGCGTACTTGTCCGCTCCATTTGATATGATCCAGGGGACATTGGCAAATGTTTCCACGTTATTGATACTGGTGGGTTTACGCCAAAGACCCTGTTCCGCAGGAAAAGGAGGTTTAAGGCGTGGCATTCCCCGTTCCCCTTCTAGAGATGCAATCAGGGCCGTCTCTTCGCCACAAACAAAAGCGCCGGCTCCCTTCTTTACCTTTAGCTCAAAGTCAAACCCCGAACCAAGGATATTTTTACCTAATAATCCGGCATTCCGGGCATCTTGCATTGCTTTTTCAAGGCGTACGATGGCAAGGGGGTATTCAGCCCGACAGTAAATATGGCCCATGGAGGCTCCAATGGCATAACCGGCAAGCATCATACCTTCAACCACAGCATGAGGATCACCCTCAATTATGCTGCGATCCATGAATGCACCCGGGTCACCCTCATCGGCATTACAGATAATGTATTTCTGATCCCCTTCGTTCATACGGGTAAAGCGCCATTTTAGCCCCGTGGGGAAGCCGGCACCGCCACGGCCTCGCAACCCTGAACGGAGCACTTCCTCAATGACTTGCTCCGGAGTCATTTCCTTAAGCGCTTTTTCCAGTGCCTGGTAACCACCGCTGGCACGGTAATCTTCCAAAGATTCAGGGTCAATGATGCCGCAATTACGCAAAGATATCCGTACCTGTCCACCTACAATAGATTCCCTCTCTTCGCTGATCAGAGAATCCTGTACTGGAGTGCCACCCTTAACATGCTCAGCAAGAATACGGCGGCCTGTTTCTTCATCTACAGCTCCGTAAGAATAAAGATTGCCGTCAGGAGTTATCACGTCAACAATTGGCTCCTGGTAACACATACCAATGCAACCGGTTTTCTGCAGCACCACATCAAGTTTATTCTCTTTGATGGCTGCTTTAAGGGCTTCATATGTCTTAGTTCCCCCCGCGGCGATGCCACAGGTACTAAGGCCTACCTTAATAACTGTCTTTCCATGCTCTTCCATTCAGACACCTCCTCGCTCCCTCACTTTAATTTTGTGCTGCTGCTTCTTTTTCCTGGTATTCTTTTATTATCTTGCGGGTGGCATCAGGAGTCAGTTTGGCATATGTTTCCCCGCTGATCACCATTACAGGAGAAAGGCTGCAGCATCCAATACAAGCAACCTTCTCAAAAGTGAACAGGCCATCAGGGGTGGTTTCTCCTCCCCGTATAGCCAGCTCGTCCGTAATTGCACCGGCGATTAGCTTGGCTCCGTTAACGTGACAGGCCGTTCCTTCACAAAGCATAATGATATGCTTGCCCACAGGTTGAAGACGGAATTGCGCGTAAAAAGTGGCAATACCGTATATTTTCGCCGCTGAAACCTCAAGCTTTTCTGCCATGTAAGCGATGCCATCCTTGGGAACGTAGCCTATTATTTCCTGGATATCCTGGAGAATAGGTATAATAGCGCTGGAATCCCCCTTGTAATTCCCAATGATTGTGTCGATCTCATCATAAGGAATCGCACCAACCTCCAATGTTTTAGCCGATGTAGCCATAAGCAACAACTCCTTTATTATATTTCTGATCTATCAAAGAAGGCGGTTTCAGAGGCAATAACCCCGCCTCGTTTCTATTTCGGCATGAGGTCCAAATTTCCTCTTCCCGTCAAATATTCGCAATATTCTTAATCGCTCTTTTCTCTGCTTACGCGAATGTTATCAAGGACAGCGTTGACAAAGCGCGCTGATTCCTCATCCTGGTATTGCCTGGAGAGTTCCACCGCTTCGTTTATGGTAACGGCGGGAGGGATATCATCCATATGGAGTGTCTCAAATAGGGCCATATGCATGATCAACCGTACAACAGGTGCAAGGCGCTCCAACTGCCAGTTTATTAGAAAAGGGGTGAGCATACTGCTTAACTCATCCCTTTTTGACACAACTCCCCGTACCAGTGTGGCGCAGAAGTCCTGCTCCCGCGGTTGTAAAACATCCTTCCCTTCACAGGAGGTATTTAAAATATATTGCAAAGCCTGTTCAACATCGTTGGCACCCATATCCACCATAAATAGAACCTTTAGGGCACATTCCCGGGCAATTCTTCTTTTCAATCCCGCAGCCTCCTCTAAAAAATGCACAAATTAAAAGCGGGGAAGTAAGGTTGCCTGAATAAATATACAACATAAATTTATGGCAGGCAAGATAACCTTCCCTTATTTCCCCCTATGGGAAAATTAAATAAAAAAAACCACCCGCAGGGGCGGTGAAAGAAATTAACGTTCCCGGCCGTACCATAACCTATTAAACAAGTTTTGCAGCTCATTACGTAACTCTTCACGGCTGCCTAAGAATATTCCGATCAGAACAAAGGCTATAATAAATATGGCATTCCAGAGACCGAAAATAACAAAAAGCAAAGCCAAAATCAACCCAATAATACCACCAATAATCTTTTCCTTGTGCATATCAAAAAACTGATTGTTATCGCTGTTCATATGATCACACCCTTAGCGGGGATTCCTTTGAATTTTGTCCTGGGCAATGTTTTCCACAAGCACTTTGACTTCACTCACATTTGACCCGCTTATCTCCTGAACATAATCCCGCACTTTGTTCTGCAGCTCCCCTGCCAGTGCAGGAATGGGAGTCTCCGGTATTGCTTTTATTTTTATATAAATCAGCAAGCCTTGCTCGTTAGCGTCTATACGGGTGGATACTTCACGGATGCCATTTACCTTGCGTGAAGCGGACAATACCATGTTTTCAACTGCCTTCAAAGAAATACGCACTTCTCCGATTTCGGTATAACTTACTATGCTGCCCCCTTCTTTTTTTTGATCCTCCTCTTTAACACTGCTGCGTTTGGAGGTAGAGAGGGCAATCAGCAAAATTCCCACGATCAATACAAGAAAACCGAGGGACGTAAAAGTATAATTGTTAACCAGGTGGCTTAGATCAAATCCAAGAAACATTGTCCCCTGGAACACGCCCAGTGTTAAAAAAGCAAAAAGCAGACCTCCGATCAACAATATTAAACCCATAACAGTAAAGAAAGTCCGCACACCTGTCATTGTCGTTCTCCCTTCCACAAAGTAAAGCCAACCTGCTGGATATCCCCCCGCAGGTTGGCTTTACTATTGTTACTTAGTTTCTTCTTCCGTTTCATTATCTTTCTGCTGGGGGAAACTAACACCCTGAACATGAACATTTACATTAACTACTGATAAGCCGGTCATCGTTTCAATGGCTCTTTTCACGTTCTCCTGAACCGCCCACGCCACATCAGGGATACGAGAACCATAACTGACAATAAGGTATAGATCAACAGCGGCTTCCTGCTCGCCCACATCTACTTTTACACCTTTGGATAAATTTTTACGGCCAAGGGCTTCAGCAATACCCCCGACGATGCCACCGCTCATGCTGGCTACTCCTTCAATTTCCGTAGCTGCAAGACCGGCAATAATGGAGACAACTTCGTCAGCTATACGAATGGCTCCCAGTTCAGAAGGTAAAGTGCGACCTTCATCCATATAACATCCCTCCTAAAAATTTGAATTTTTAAATCTGATCATGATGTTATTGTAGCATAAGATGTTATAACTTACAAATGTTGCTGTTGAATACAGCCACCTGTTGCCTTGCTGAAACGATAAGCTAGTCCTGTTGAATAACCTGAACTTTTTCCCGGGAAACGCCGGCAACAGCAGATACCATGTCAGAAATACGAAAGAACTCTTCTTCGTTTAATTGAGCGGTATGGATCATCACGGTTACCCCATCCTTCCCACCAAAGTATATGGCATCGGGATATCCCTGGGCTTTTAACATATTTTCCACAATGAGTTCCTTTTCCATTAGTTCCACCAGATTTAAGATTTGCAGCTCCGCTTCCCGCCTGGTTTCTACTCCGGCCTGAGGATTGCTGATAATGTCATTGAGCATCTCAAGTTCCTGACCCCGCACCCGATCCCGCTCCAAACGATATTCCACAAAAAAAGCATGGGCATCATCAAACCTCCATCGAGTCGGATCTTCAGGCAGTTCTTCGGCTAATAACGGGGAGATTGTCGATTCATCAGGCGTCACTTCGATGAGGCTCATCTCTTTTTCCAGAACATTTACCAGGAGATAAATAACCATCAAACCCAGAATAACACCAATCAACCATAGCTTCTTCCTGTCCATTGCCCCCAAGCCACCTCCTTTACAGCTAACTTCTCAGCGGATTAACTTCCATAGGGAAGAAATGCAATGCGGTGTACTGGCAGATCGAGAACACTTTGAATTGCCCGCACCACTTCCAGCCGAAGATAACTAATTTCCGCCCCCCTGGCTACCACCAGGACTCCTTTAATCTCAGGCATAATCTCTTTTAACAGGAGCGCTTCTTCACCTCCTCCTCCATCCCGCAAGAGAACATGCTCTTCGCGCCGGTTTAGCTCCTCAATTTCCCTGGTACCCCCTTCTCGATCCACTTCCAGCGTATTACGGGTACTTTCTTCATATGAACGGGCGTAAATCCCCTCTTTGCTGCCAGCATAGTTTATAAATACCTTTACTTCACTAATTCCATCTATATGTTCCAGGATCTGCTCCAATGCGCGGGCCAAATCTGTTTCAGAGTCACTGTTTGCCGGTTGTGCATCCAAAACTTCTTTCATTGCTTCAGGTTTTTTTGGCAAAGTGAGATAGGGTCCGGCAAACATTAATATTATTCCCAGAAGGAGGATTAATAACAAAAAAAGGTTCTTTTTATGCTTATGCTCTCCCCCAGCCGGACGAGTAAAATCCCGCCACATGGAAAGCAGTTTGTTCTCTGTAGTGTTAATATTATTTTTTCCTTCCAAATCAATCACCTCTTAGGAATTAAAGTGAACATCCACCTGCTCCTCGTGAAGCAGAAAATAACGGGCCAAAAAATTCCCCATCTTTATTTCTTTTTCCCTGTCAGAATGAATATGCGTATCTGTTTGTGTATTTTCTTTTTCCAATATGGCTTCTTCTTCCCCTCGTTTAACATAAATTTCTATCTTTTCAACCGGCCCATCTGGCAAAGGTGCAGAAGCGCTCCTGTTCTCCCGGGCCACCACCACCATTTTTTTTATTCTTCCAAACTCTCTGCTCTTAGGATCTTCATCAAGGGTTACTTGCAACTCCAGAAGTTCTGCTGAAAATTCCCGGTTTAGAAGATTGTTTACTATTGTAAATATGTGATAACGGTAGTTATCTACAGCGTCTTTGTAACCTTTTTCCCGCAATTGCTCACCTCTGTGCAAAATCAATGCAAGCTCTTCCTGCCCCGTGGGTGCAGCCAGAAATACGGGGGCATCCCACCCCGGGGCCAGGCGCATTATATTCTGAATAGGGGAGAGTATGGTAAGGATCAGCAGAATTCCAACAAGTATGCGTAAATAACGGCGGAACTGGCCATGGGGCAAAATCATTTCCAGGAATGTAGACAAAAATATGAGAATAACGATGTGTTTTATTAAGTTTCCCATTGCTTCAATCATAATATCTCCAACATCCCGTCTCTCCAAGATTTTTTTCTGTAGATCCTTTTTTGAAGCACTTGACCGGCTCCCTATATATGCCAGGGACGTATGGGGATGCATAATGGGACTTTCGAAAATAATCTGTCTACACTTGGCACAACGTTGTGCATTTTATTCATCAACCGCTGTTATTGGGTCGATATGAACGTCTGCTCTTAGTCTCAGCGTAGCATCATCACCATGTTACTCGCTCCAATGATTATGGTGATACCGATAAAGAAGGACAGGGCTACTGTGGCTACAGCTGCAAATATTAAGGTCAGGCAACTGCCCATTGTATCAAGCGCATCTGCAAGATTGTTTTCCCCAAGGGGCTGAACTATTGCTCCTGCAAACTTAAAGATCATGATCAGGGCAAGCAGTTTAATCAGGGGAAAAACAATTATCATTGCCAGAATAATTAATCCGGTTATGGTAGCACTATTTTTGAGCAACAACGAATATCCAAGAACCGTTTCCACAGCATCGGACATTGCTTTTCCCACTACAGGGATCAAAGCTCCGGTCATAAACTTTGCCGTGCGCAGTGATACAGCGTCACCAATGCTGCCTGCCACCCCCTGTACTCCCGTAATTCCAACAAATATGGTTAGCATAAGGCCAATTCCCCAGATACTGACATCTTTTAAAAAGGATGCCAGTCGGTTAATCTTAAAATCGGGAGAAAAATGGTTGAGCAAGTACAGGATCGTGGCAAATAAAATTAACGGGAAGAACACATTGCGTACCAGTGAAGCCATCACGTTAACAGAAACTATAATTAGTGGATGAAATAGGGCAGCAGAGGTAATATGGCCAAGGGATGCCATCAATGTTAGGAGTACGGGCAGTAGGGCGAACATAAAGTTAACCATGCTTTCAATGGCTTCCCTGCCAATATCCAGGGCAAGTGAAAAGCTGCCAAGGGCAATACCCAGTAAAACAAAAAATACTACAGCCTCTGTTAAGCGGGCCACCTCATGACTTCCAAATGCTCCCTGCAGGCTCTTTAATAACGCTGCAGCCACAGCCAGCAGAAGTAGTTGGCCCATGAGCTTAATATTTGCCAACAATTCCCTTAGAAAAAACCGAACCAGTCCCGTAAATAGCTCTCCCAGACCGGGGATAAACCTTTCCCCTTCGTGACGATAGAGATCCTGAATGCTCCAGGAAGGCAGATAATCACCCAGCTCCTGTTCCAGTTCGTGCCAGTAATCCTCCACATCCCTCCATCCCTCTACCTCATATGGATCGCCTTTTTCTTCAGCCATTGTGGGCGCAACTTTGTCCGGCAAGTCAACTTCGGGATAAACTGCAAGAACTCTTGTCCCACTGGAAGGGGTAATGAAAACGAAGGTAAGTGGCAGCACAAATAAAAATATGTTTAGGACAACATGAACCGTTCCCCTCTTTCTTTTCTTATCCACTATTTACCTCCCGGACTTCCATAACACTCAGGGTATAATATTCACAATACTTTCAAGAACCGACATTAAAACAGGTACAGTCATTACCAGGATGATTAACTTTCCTGCAAATTCTATTTTAAGGGCTATATTACCCTCTCCTGCATCGCGGCATATTTGGGCGCCAAACTCTGCCAGGTAGGCAACACCGATGACCCGTAGAAGCGTTCGCAGGAACACGGCATTTACCTCCGCTTCCAGGGCCAATTCAGTAACCATATCCACAATTAATTTAAGGTAACCAAGAAGGTAAAAGATCAGAGCAATACCTACAGCAATGGAAAGAAGCTGCGCAATCTCCGGGCGGCTTTGACGAATAAATAGGATAAAGATTGTAGCCATAACTCCAAAACCAACAACCTGTGTTATTTCCATTTTTTACACATCCGGTAAGCCGTAGTAGTTAGCACAAATCTAATATAGATTAAAAATAACCCTGATGCTGTTAAACAGGTCTGCAAGCAATTGTAAGACCAGCAGCAGGACAATAACAACCCCCACAAGCGTGAGCATTTGAGCCTGCTCTTCCTTACCTGCCTGTTTAAGAACAATGTTAAGCACGGAAATAAAGATGCCGATGCCGGCAATTTGAAATAAAAGATCTATCCTGAGGTTTTCCATATGCAAACCCCCTTCTGGGCAGATGTGGAGCGCTAGTAATCAAATACCCCTGAGCAACACTGCTCTGCCCCTGCTTATATGTTCTATTACCGTTACAGTAACAGTATTACGATGGTACAACCCCCCAGCAATCCCAGGTAACGCCACATTTTTTCGTTTTTTTCCCTTTCTTCCCGTGCTTCCTTCAGGGCCTGTCTTAATAACTCCTGCATAAGTGCCACCTGCCTGAGCTGATCACCCTTATCCCCTTTGCCCCAGATTAGCCCCATTTTTTTAAGCAATGTAAACTGTTCTTCATCCAACTCCAGTTCCTTACGCATCTCCGTCAGGGATTTAAGCCAGCAATCTGCCGCGCTGAATCCCTCTTGTTTATTCATATATATTTCGCTTTTTCTAAAGAGGCTTCCAATAGGGCTGTGCAGTTTTTTACCTATTGAAAGAAAAACTTCCGGAAGCATGGAAAGGCCGTAATTTATTTCCGCTTTGAATATTTCCAGAGACAAGAGCAGCTCTTCCAGACGTTTTACGCGATTTTTATACACAGAGGATATGGAACAACCATAGCAGTATGCAGTAAAAACAATCAAGATTGCCCCCATTAATTTAACAATCAATTAATTTTACTCCCCTTTGCTGTGCGACGAAAAAAGGGGCAATCCCCGTTCCCCCTCCACAATGCTTTCAAGTGTTCCCGGGCCCCGTGCACTGCTGAGAAACACAAGTCGTTCAAAATAACTGTTTTTTAAAAGTTTTTCTAGTACGGGGCGACGGCAAAGTTCTTCTAAATTGGAACCATGCACCGAACTAATTACCGTTACCCCACAGTGCATTGCTTCCGTAACAGCCTCCACATCAGCTTCACGCCCCAGTTCATCAGTGACAATAACCTGCGGGGAAAGGGAGCGCAACATTAACATAATACCCTCAGCCTTGGGGCAGGCATCAAGTACATCCGAACGCATCCCCACTTCTAGCTGCGGCACTCCCCTAAAGGAGCCGGCTATTTCCGAACGCTCGTCCACAATTCCCACTTTCTTTCCTTGCACCAGAATACCGGAACCATCACTGATTAGACGGGCCAGATCCCTTAGCATAGTCGTTTTTCCACCCTGAGGAGGCGATATAATAAGTGTGTGATACAAACGTCCACTTAGGCGGTCCACGAGAAAAGGCAGTACCCGTTCACCCGTCCCTTTAACCTGCCTTGCGAAACGAATGTTTAACCCGCTTATATTGGATATAATTTTAATGGTTCCCTTCTCCACAACCGTTTTGCCGGCAAGTCCCACCCGGTGCCCTCCGGGCAGCGTAATATATCCCTGTCTTAACTCTTCCTCAAAAGCATAGAGGGAATGATTGCTAATTAACTCCAGCGTTTTTTCCAGGTCTTCCCCCCTGATGATATATGCATCTTTTGCTTTTTCCACAACACCGCAGTGTCCGAGACAGGCTTCACCGTCGCTCCAATGCAGCATCAAAGGCCTGGAATGGCGCAGGCGAAGTTCCTGTGTCTTTTCCAAAAATTCAGCGGGCAGTTTTTGGACCAGGCAGCGGATACGTGGTGGCAGAAAAAGGCCAATATCTCTTATTATACTGTGATGACGATTAAACAATTTAAGCACCACCCACCTCAAAAGTGACAGAGATACATATTTGGTTACGCCTTGGCCCATCCCTGCTCTTAGAAATAACTATGGCAATGATTTCATATTTATGACGAATAGAACGCCGTTAACATAAAAAATCCCCGGCTGTTTTTAGCCGGGGATTTTTGGGAATTTTATGAATCCCTTTTGAAGTGTGTGATTACATGGTGTTACTTTACTTTTTGTCTGCGTTATCGTCTTCGTCAGCATCAACGTCAACCAGATCATTATCCAATTCATCGTCCCATTCCTCGTCGTTAATGAATACGACCCTCCCGCATTTGGGACAGAGCACTTCCAGCGATTCCTCGTCTTCCAGGATATCCTCGTCAATAACTACCTCATGACGGCATTCAGGGCATTCTACAGTAAAACAAATATCCTCTTCATCAAGATCGTCGCCGTCATCATAATAGTCATCATCATCGTCAAAACCAAGATCATCCTCATCATCTTTTTCCATGATATCGTCTTCCAGTTCAGTCAAATCCTCATCGATGGCTTCCATGTAAGAAAATAGTTCCTCGTAATCTTCCTGCAGTTCCTCCAGGGAGTCAGCCATCTCATCAAGAACAGTTATAATATGCTGAATAACTTTGCCTTCACCTGTCGTTTCGCCGACTCCCAGCCCATCTGCCAGGCCTCTTAAATAACCCAACCTGCCACGCAGATCTTCCACGTGATAAACCTCCTTTGTTATTAACTGTAGATAATTACCAAACTGTCTTCAATAACTTGTGGCACCGGTGTAAAGGTCTTACTCTAAATTTGCAGGCAACCTTTGCATCCATTTTTAAAGCTCTGCTGGAGCCGGTGCTGCGGGACTGGCATGGGGGTATACCCTAAAATCAAGCCCGTTCCAGGTAAGAGCCACTACGTGTATCAATACGAAGGACATCTCCTTCATTAATAAAAAAAGGAACCTGAACTACCAGCCCTGTCTCCAGCTTAGCCGGTTTGCTTCCCCCGGCAGCAGTATCCCCTTTATAACCCGGATCTGTCTCCACAACGGTTAATTCCACAGAGTGAGGCAACTCTATACCTATGCTTTCTTCTTTATAAACCATCATGGTCAAACGCATGTTTTCTTTCATGTAGCGAATGTTTTCACCAAGCTGCTCCGCGCTAAGAGAAACTTGTTCGTAGCTTTCCGTGTCCATTAAAATATATTCTTCCCCGTTATTGTAAAGGTATTCCATCTCTTTCCTTTCAATCATAGCACGGGATATTTTTTCTCCTGCCCGAAAGGTTTTCTCAGTTGTGGAACCGGAGCGCACGTTTTTTAAACGAGAGCGGACAAAAGCAGCACCTTTCCCCGGTTTAACGTGTTGAAAATCAATTATGGTGTACACTTCTCCATCAAGTTCGATTGTTAAGCCCGTGTGAAAATCATTTGTAGAAATCATCCATCCAATCACCCCTCCGACCATAATTAAATTGCCTTTAACATTTGTCTTTGCAGTTTAAAATTTCTCCCGTTCCCCTTTCAGACTTTGTCAATTATATCATATTTAGCTCCCGCCTGCTACCAGTAATTACCTGTGGTCCATCTGAGCGCAACACCACCAGGTCCTCCACCCTTACGCCTTCCTGCCCCTCCAGATAAATACCAGGCTCCACACTGAATACCATGTTTTCCTGTAATACATCTTCACCACGGGGGGAAAGGGTCGGGCGCTCATGAACCTCCAGGCCTACTCCATGTCCCAACCCATGACCATAAGCGTCACCGTAACCTTCGTCCTGTAAGTATTGACGAACCACAGCATCAATTGCTGCTGTCCGGTCACCCACTTTTATTGTTTGCAAAGCAATCGACCTGGCGTTGCATACAATCTTGTGAATCCGCTCCTGCTGCGCTGTCGGTTCTCCCAAAATATAAGTTCGTGTCATATCGGAGCAGTAGCCTTGCCAAACTACCCCAAAATCCAAAACAATTAATTCGCCTTCAACCAGGTTCCGATTGGTGGCTATCCCGTGAGGCAGGGCGGAACGGGGTCCTGAAGCAACAATTGTGGGAAAAGCCATTCCTTCCGCACCGGCAAGACGTATACGGTACTCCAATTCCCCGGCAAATTCCCGTTCACTCATACCCGGTTTTAACAACGGCAGTGTATCTTTAAGAACGCTGTCTGCAATGCGAGCGGCTTTGGTAATATTATCGATCTCCATTTCTTCTTTAACTGAACGGATCCCTTCCAGCAAACCGCTGCAAGGGATTATCTCCAGCCCGTTTGCAACATCTTTTAGCTGATTGTACTCCTTTAGTGTCAACCTGGCTTCCTCAACACCAATAGCGGATACGGTTTCTTCCATTAACACCTCCCATATTTTAAGAAACAGCGAAGGTGTTACAGAACTATCCAGTTTTGTAATTTCGCAGAATGGTGCTTCTTCTGTTGCCTGCTGGATATAGCGAAAGTCAGTATAAAGAATGACCCGGTTCATCGTAAGGAGCAGCCAGGCACTGCTGCCTGTAAACCCGCTTCCATAAAGTATGTTGGGGGGATGACTTATCAAAAAAGCTGAAATGCCCCTGTGCTCCATTTTACAACGTATTTTTTCCACCCTATCTTTAAAAACAGGCACGCACCCCCAGGCAAATTAGGTAATGGGTTAATAAGATAAGCACATCCATGCTGGCAGAAACATGGGGTAGGGCAGGGAGCATTTTCGTTTCTGCTTCAAATTTACACTATTTTGTGCTGTTTCACGTCCTGCATTTACTTTTCCCCGCGTTTTTTTCTTAATTCCACTTTTTAAAGTAAAATTCCTGCCCAAAAAAAAAGAAAAAAAGTGAATTTATAGAAGAAACGTGACAATTAGTCAAACTTACCAGTGCTGTGGCGGGATTCGGGAAATTCTTACCCTTCCCGTAACAGGTGTGACAATAATATAACGATAAGTTTTTCCGGCTTTCAGGATAACTGTACCCCCGCTGCTAGGCCGACCCAAACTGTTAAACTGAATAGTAGGTGGCTTTCCAGGAAATGTTGTGTTACCGTCAAAGGAGACTCCCTCAGGGAGATCGACCTGTTGGGTTTCATCAGGCAATTTCAAGGTATATCGGTTCATATGAATATAAAAATCTATTCGGCAAGGTTCTCCGTAGAAAATAGCTGACTGGCGTACCAAACGCAAGTCGGCAGCCATACGGCGTGAAATAACTTCCAGTTGCCAATTGGCTTGAAGTGTGATACGGGGAATAGCAAGTGCGCTCAGCACTCCCATAAGGGCTAAGACTGCAAGCAGCTCGATTAAAGTATATCCGGCAAAGCAATGTATGGGCTTTTGCTTTATTAATCCGCAAATCGGTTTTAACAGCGTATTTTCACTCCCTGCCCCATCGCATCATCGTTCCCGGAACTGCAGGTAGCACCCGGAAATATCCCAGTTCTGACGGATTTGCAGTTCCTCCAATATTGTAGCCATGGGGAAAATGATAAACTCCCGCTTCAAGCACCACACGTTGTTCCATAGTAACTATGGAATCACGAAAATAAACATGCACCGGTCCGTTTGTGGGATGCATAAAGTGCAGGTTACCGCCCTGGGGGCACAAAATTACCCTTCCCAGGAATACTGCTTTAGCGGTACTTAGTTCCAGGGTTTCTTCCACAACCAGGCTGGTTGGTTTACTGATAAAATAGAGTTTTGCCGCTGAAAAATGGGCATGACTCTCCTCTTCACTCTTTTCGAGAACTATGGGAAAGTTCCTCCCTGGTAAACCGAGCGTTATGGCCTCTTCTCCACTCAAATGCTTCCCCGGTACGATAATTCCCCCTGTTTCGTCATACCAACCCAGGGCAGACCCTCCTGTTGCGCCCTTACATGAAGGGTAAGATTGGAATTGAAGACTTATTTGCTCCCGTACCCGGCCTACTTTCCCAGTGGATATTATAGTAATACTGCGCCCACAATACCCTTCTTCCTGTGCACTTACACTTACGGTAACGTTCCCTTCCGGAAATCCTGTTGTGCTAATACCCGTGTAATATGGGTCATATTTCTTCAGTACATAAAGGGCGCTTTCCATACCCGTTTCTGCAAGATAATAAGCTTGCAGACTGTCCCGCTGATTAAGGGAGATTTGCATATCCACGTTATTGAGGTCAATTAATGATGTACACAGCAGCAGGAGGACTGCAGCCACAAGCATAACCATTATAAGCGCTGAACCCTTTTGCGAAGAAAGCATCTCTACTCCCCTACCACCTTTTACGAAGGTTTTGTATGCATACTGCGGACTGAACAGTATATGCAGTCCCTTCACTTACACCCTTTATCACAAAATGAAGAATTTTACGCTCTTCATCCCAGTCAAAGATAAGCCCTTCCATATCGTAAGCAATCTTTGTCTCTGTATTGCTGATTAGCTGAACAATTTCCCCGTTTTTATATTTAATTGTATTTTTTATGCCAGCAGGGCAACTGTATCGTATTTCATGGTCATTAATAAGCTGCAGCGCGTGGGCATACCGCAGCTCCCTGGTGATAAAATCTGTCGCCACGCGCACATTTTGCTGCAGATCCAAAAGATTAGAGCCTACCCTGTACGTATTAACACTATAAATGTACAGGCTGAAAAAAGAACCTAAAAGGACAGCATAAAGGGTTATGGCCGCAAGAACCTCTATCAGGGTAAACCCATTTTCCTGTTTTGTTTTATAATTCGCCGGGAACAAATGTGGTAATACGGACAAGCTCCCGTTCCTCCCTCTGTAGAATTGCCACTTCCAGGCGTAGGCCCTTTACTGTGTAACCGTCAAACTTCATTTCATGGCTGTGAATGTTATAATAGTATGCTAATTCGTCGTAATCTTTAATGAAAACGGGGACAGAAGAGCCTGCCATCATGGGGCAGGAATTAACTCCAATGTTTAGCTCAGAACCCATTTGAGCCAATTCTTCAAAACTATTTGCCAGCAGAACCTCCATTTTTCCCTGAGCCAGTGCGGTTGCCCTGCTTGTCCTTCCCGATTGTACGGAGACAGCAAAGCTGCTGCCAAAAAGATTAATAAAAGTAAGGGAAACGATGCTCAGAATCGCTACACTCAATACAACCTCCAATAGTGTTAAGCCCTTTTCAGAGCGGTTCAATATCCTATCCTCCTTCTATAAATAAAGCTCAAACACCCCAAAAAGAGGCAAAAATACAGAAAGGACAATGCCACCAACCACCACCGCAAGCAATATTACCAATGCAGGTTCCAGTAATGAGCCAAGCCGGTCCACCACATAATTAACCTCAGATTCATACAAATCTGCAGCCCGGCTCAACATATCATCCAGTTTGCCGGACTGCTCACCCACATCCACCATTCCGATTACCGTCAGGGGAAATAATTTTGTCGCTGACAGGGCCGATGCCACTGATTCACCCCTGATGACGGCATTTCGCATTTCTGCAACACGCTCCACAAAAACTCGGTTGACAACAACATTCTTCGACAGTTCCAGGGTAGTTAAGAGTGTCACGCCACTACCAAGCAAGATACTGAAAGTGCGGCAGAAACGTGCCACTAACAATTTGCGATAAAGGATACCAAAAAGGGGGAGATGCAATTGCATATGACCTGCATAATAGGCAACCTTATCCATTTTAAGCAACAAGTACGAAGCCAGGTACGCCATTGCCCCTCCGATCAGTAAATATGGCCAGGACACTTGGATCAACATTCCCAAACTCATGATAACCCGGGTGGACAGAGGAAGTTCCACCCCCATACTGCTAAAAGTCCCGGCAAAGGAGGGTAGTACAGATGAAAGCAAAAAAACAACCACTCCAAGGATAACTAATAATATAAATTTAGGGTAAGCCGTTGCTGTCTTAATCTTTTTTTCCAGATGATTCTTTTTTTCATAATGGAGAGCCAAGCGATGCATCGTTTTATCCAGCTTGCCACCCATTTCACCTGCATCAACCATGCCCACACAAAAAGGGGAAAACACTTCTTGCACCTGTGCCATTGCTTCTGTCAGGGAGTGACCATTTTCCACGTGTAAGGCAACCTTTTTGATACCATGTTTGAGGCGTGGATTATTAGCTTGTTTTTCCAGTATTAGCAGGCCTTTTAATATGGGAATGCCGGCATTTAGCAAAGCGGCAAACTGGTGACAAAAACTCATCATATCCTGTGCACCGGGACGTCCCCAAAAAAATAAAGGGGAATAGGTTAAAGGCTGGTACAATACTCTTGTTAAACGCAATATTAAACCTTCTTTTTCGCCAGGATAGGCAGTACTCATGAGATATCCTCAATAATATTTACATGTCCCTCTGCATCAGCTTCCCAATCAATGGGTAAAAAATACCCTGTATTCCCATCTCTGGCAAAGCTTCCTCCACCTACTACCAGTTCTTTTCCCTCACTGGCCCAAACATAAGCCCGATACTCAAGATATTCTTTGTATCTTGCTATTCCATAAACTGCATTTCCAGGACCCCCAGGCACATCTTGTAAATAATCTTTCAAGACATCAAGGTTTTCGGGGTAAGAACCTGTTTCAGAACGGTACATCATGATGGCAGAATCAATTGTCCGTAAATTCGCCTCAACAGCAGACCTTTCTGCGTTTTGTGTTAGATTTCCGATCCTGGGAACTGCCATAGCTGTCAATATTCCCACGATCACCACAACCACCAACAGCTCCAGCAGGGTAAAACCTTTTTGGTTGTTGCTCACTCCGGGGGTTCCATTTTGACCCATACCTTGCCCTCCTTTATCAAGATAAGCATTAATCCCGAATCACATTGCACACTTTAACCTGGGTTTACTTCCTTAGAAACAGCCACTCCTGCTAAAAAGCATAAAAAGTTTCCCGAATTACCTCCTGTAAAGTTGTCGCACCGCTGGCGGCCTGTTCCAGACCATCCTGCAGCAGTGTTTTCATCCCGTTTGCCACAGCATATTTGCGTATTTCCTGCCCGCTGTGCGCTTTTTGAGTGAGGCTGCGTATTCTTTCATCAACAGGCATAATTTCATGAATGGCTGTCCTGCCTTTAAATCCTGTGTGGTTACAGCTTGTACAGCCGCGGCCCCGAAAAAATACAGGCAAATCACCCTTTCCACAAGTTTCACGGTAAAGGGAAAGGGCAGAAGGTGAAGGATTATCCTCTTCCCGACATTCTTGGCAGTTCAAACGGATTAAGCGCTGAGTAACAACCCCAACGAGGGAAGAATTGAGCATGTAAGGTTCCACCTCCATATCAAGAAGGCGCGTCACAGCCCGTGGTGCATCACTGGTATGTAATGTGGAGAAAACAAGATGACCAGTAAGTGCAGCCCTGGTGGCAATTTCCGCCGTTTCCCTGTCCCGAATTTCACCCACCATGATCACGTTAGGGTCCTGCCGTAAAACAGTGCGTAGCGCCCGGGCAAAAGTCAGACCCGTTTTTGTATTAACCTGAACCTGGTTTACATTGGGCAAACGATATTCCACAGGATCTTCAACTGTTATGGTATTAACCTGTGGATTATTCAGATATTGCATCGTGGAATAAAGGGTTGTTGTTTTCCCACACCCCGTCGGGCCCGTTACCAGGATCATACCCCAGGCATGTTCTAAGAATTTAAGATATTTTTCTTTGTTTTCTTTGTTAAAACCCAGGTCGTCCAGGGCCATAATCATGCCTGCAGGATTGAGGATACGCAGAACAATTTTCTCTCCGTATATAACAGGCAGCGTGGAGACTCGGATATTTATTTTTTGAGATTTCCTGGATATATATATATTACTGTCCTGGGGCAGCCTTTTTTCTGCAATATCCATCCCTGCCATGATCTTTAAGCGGGAGATGATCTGGGGTGTCAGTTCTTTAGGATACCGGCACAACGGGTAAAGCATGCCATCAACACGCAGGCGTACTGCCAGCCCGTCTTCCACCGGTTCCAGGTGAACATCACTGGCAAAACGGTTAATTCCTTCCTGTAGAATTCCATCTACAATTCCGATTATGTTTTCTTCAGCCGTTGAACCGTTACCCGAAGCCACCTTCCACTCCCTGAGCATCTCATCACTATTGCTCATTCATGTTTTGCCCCCTTTAATCTACAGATAAAGCATGTACCAGTCCCAGATTTGCAACCCCCAAATAACAGAGATAAAAAATGACAGGGAAAGAAAAGGTCCAAAAGGCAGGGGGTCCCGGCGTGTTTTTTTCCCAATAAGCATGAGGGCAAGGCCAATGGCAGCACCCAGCAGAAAAGACAGTAGAAAAAGGATAAGGACAAGGGGCCAACCAACGGCAAATCCAAGTACTGCCATCAGCTTAATATCTCCTCCTCCCATACCCCCTTTACTGAGTACGGCAATAAGGTAAAACAATCCTCCGCCTGCCAGCAATCCAATTCCTGCTGCTGCCAGTGAAATGGTAGGGTAGAAAACCTGCCAGGCCACACTCCATAAAAATAAGAACAAAACAAGGCGGTTGGGTATAATGCCTTTATTCAGATCGATAAAAGAGATAACAAGCAGTAGACATAATATGAATACATACTTAAAAAACAAAAGGCTAAGTCCATGATAAAAGTAGGTATTGATCAAGATCAGGGCTGTTAGGAACTCCACAAGGGGATAACGCCAGGAGATGGTAACACCACAGTGGCGGCACCGTCCCTTGAGGCAAATAAAGCTGAATATGGGGATGAGATCATAAGCTTGTAACACTTTATTGCATTGCACACATTGAGATGGAGGCAAGAGAAGAGATTCACCACGGGGATAACGGGAAATAACAACATTGAGGAAACTGCCAATTATCAACCCAATGAGGACAAGAAAAAGATATGTGAGCAGGTGCATTAATAAAAATGGAGCATTCATTAGAAAGATTTTCCCCCATCTCCATAAACTGTGGGATGAAAAAAACTTCGGTGAAAGACATCTGTCAACCTGTTTTTACTTTAAGTGCCCGCGTCGACGCAGTGTGTAGAGAATAACCTTTTCGATCTGCCGGACCAGCCTTGTCCCAATAAACTCCTGTTTTTTCAGTGGCCTAACCAGGATAGTATAAAGTCCTAACCGGTTGCCACCCAGAATGTCTGTAAATACCTGGTCTCCCACCACCGCTGTCTGGGATTTTTTAAGCTTCATCAGGCTTATGGCTTTACGAAAAGCGCGGCGACGCGGCTTGACCGCCTGCCAGATAAAAGGGATATCGAATGCGCCAGCCAGTGTTTTTGCACGGCGAGGATGGTTATTGGACACGATACAGACTTTCATCCCTGCATCCTTTACGATTTTTAACCATTCAACCGCCTTAGGGAACTCGGCATCTTCATTCCAGGGCACCAGGGTATTATCAAGATCTACAATAATACCTTTGATCCCGGCCTGTTTAAGGGCGTTAAGATCTATTTTATGTACGCTGTTCACATAAAGACGCGGGCATAAAAGCTGCATCAATATTCACTCCCAAATTTGTTTTATTACGGTTAGTCCCTGTTACTCTATTTTATAGTTTTTCCATTTAATTTATTATAAACGTGCCTGTATGCAATTGAAAAAAGGATTTTTAAAGAGGGGGCTTGTCTTTCCTTTGTCACAAAAAAAACATATAACGGTAAAATTCTGCAGAAATAGAGAATTTCCTTTTTATTTTTTCTTAGCTCCTGCTATTTGACATCCTTGCTGTTCATTCGCACAACGCCTGGTCTGATAGCCGTCCAAGGCAAATTCTTCTGAAATATGGGAGATAATTTTTTTTTCGATACGGGACACGTAGGAACGGGAGATATTTAGTTCCACTGCAACTTCCCGCTGGGTGTGTCGCCGACCATTAAGACCATACCGCATTAGCAGGACCTTACGTTCCCGCTTTTTCAGTTTGGCAATCACCCGCTGTAATTTTTCATTCAGGATAATGGATTCAACCTCATCTAACACTACATCAGGGTTGCTTCCAAGGACATCCTCCAGTGTTATTTCATTACCATCTTTATCGATGCCGATGGGATCATGCAGGGATATATCCTGTTTTATTTTTTTACGGGAGCGGATGTGCATGAGGATTTCGTTTTCCACACAGCGTGCAGCGTAGGTGGCCAACCTTGTGCCTCTTTTTGCATTGAATGTGTTAATTGCCTTAATTAAGCCTATGGTACCAATGGAAATGAGATCTTCCTTATCTTCTCCTGTGTTTTCAAATTTTTTGGCAACATGAGCCACCAGGCGCAGATTATGTTCGATCAGAATCCGTCTGGCAGCCACATCTCCCTTGCCCAGCAACTCAAGGAATTTTTTTTCTTCAGCGCTGCTCAGGGGTTGGGGAAAAGATTCGCTGGTAATGTAAGAAACGAGGAGCATTACACCCCGTAATAATGCTGCTGCGGCTGCCAGAAGCGCAAACATCCCTTTCATCCCCCACCTTTTTAGAAAAAGAAATCACTGTATAAGTATATGGAGATCAAGGGGTTTTGGTGCGTGTCCCATAAAATAAAGCATTCAGTTTTCAGTTAATTAAAATTAAATATTTACCTTTACAATTTCCTCCCGATTGATTAAATAAAGATATGTTTCCTTAACCCGTTCTTTTCGGATTTGTTCTATGGCACGGGAGTAATAGGTGAGCTGCAGTCGGTACAGCTCCTGCGGGGGCTCCCGTAAGGTATCTTTGCTGCTTAACTTATAATCAATAAGCACAAGCCCATCATCTTCCTGAAAAAGACAATCGATCACTCCCTGGATTAATACCTTTTCTTCCCCGCCCTGCCATTCCGGGAATAACTGCATGGCCGGTAAGGTTAAAGTAAAGGGAAGCTCCCGCCAGAGTTGCCGGGCTTTAAGAAGCCTTTGACCCAGGGGGTTCTGAAAAAAAGAGACAATCAGACGGAGATCTACCATGTCCCGTTCCTGTGGTGCTAACTGTTCCCTTTTAACCATATCTTCAATTTGTTCCGCAATAGATAATTCATCCAGACCATGCTTCAAGTTAAGGCACTGCATCACAACGTGGTAGGCTGTTCCCTGCTCAGCCATCCCCGGTTTTGTCCCGGTAAGGAAGCGTGGGCGTTTGAACAGTTCCAGGTGATTCGCTTCGCTCCAACGGGGTTTATCCCCGTCCACACCCTGAAAGCCGGCATTTTGCAAGCGTTGTAAGGCGGAAACGGAAAGTTTGGCAAATTTGCTGGTTGCATCAATATAAGGATAATGCCACTGCAGGCGACGGGCAATTTCCTCATACCACTGCAGGGAAACGGGCACAGGCTTAAGCCGTTCAAGTTCAGACAGTTCCTTCAATGAGCTGGCAGCTGCAGCTTCTTTGTATGCCGTTTCTGCTGCACACAGGGAGACGGCACTGCTCACCTTAACCTGCCAGACTGACTGTTCTGAGGAAATTGCCTGGATTTGGTCCTGTTTCCGGTTCTGCTCCTGCAAAAAATACCCGGGATGGGAAAGCATTACCGGTCCAAGCCAATGCATAAAACTGCGTGCAGCAGCACGGTCGAAAACGGGCAGCAACCCATCGGCCTCCCTGGCCTGCTCTGCCCATTGTGACAAACTCTTTTCAAGATCCTTCACTGCAGCCACAAGAATTAATTTTTGTTCGGCCCGTGTCAGGGCCACGTACAATATACGCATCTCTTCAGCAAGGAGCTCCAGGCGGAGTCTTTTTTGTAAGGCATACCAGGGAAGGGTCGGATAGGTAATACGCAGCTTAGGGTCAATAAATTTGGGTCCGAAACCCAGTTCTTTATGTAAAAGGAAATTACGACCCAGTTCCTGCATGTTAAACTTACGGGAAAGACCAGCCACAAACACTACCGGAAATTCCAATCCCTTACTTTTATGTACTGTCAGGATGCGCACAACATCCTCCTGTTCCCCTAGAGCACGTGCTGCACCAAGGTCAACACCACGCTCGCGCAAGCGTTCCACAAAGTGCAAAAAACGGGAAAGCCCGCGGAAAGAAGTGGATTCATACTGCCTGGCCCGATCATATAAGGCACGAAGATTGGCCTGCCGTTGTCTGCCACCGGCCATCCCACCCAGCATGTCGTAATAACCGCTTTCACTGTAAAGCTGCCAGATTAGGGATCCCAGTGACTCTTGCTGCGCTTTCTCCTGCCAGCGGTATAGTTGTTCCAGAAATGAGTAAATATTTCTTTTTGTCAGGTCAGACTCAACTGTCTTTCCCGCAGCAGAAACAAATGCCTTTGCAGCTTCATAAAAGGGAGCGTTGGGTGCGGCAGTACGTACTTGTGCCAGTTCCTCTCCACGCATTCCCACCAGGGGTGAACGGAGCACCGCAACAAAAGGAATATCCTGGTAGGGGTTGTCAATAATCTTTAGCAAAGAGATGATCACTTCCACTTCCGTAGCCGCAAAATACCCTGTGGCCAACTCCGCATATGCAGGTATACCAAATCGCTGCAACTCTTCCAAAATCACCGGGGCACAGTTTTTATAAGAGCGAAGCAGGATAACCATATCACGATAAGCGGGGGGGCCATATGTACCAGTCTTTTTATTGTATAAATAAAGGGCCCTTTCTTCTCCTTCGCCACGTATTTCCCTGATCCGTCGTGCGATCAGCTTTCCTTCCAATGCGGCAAGTTCCCACTCTTCCTCCGCTTCCATCCCCCCGACAGTGGCATCTTCACCCTCATTTACTTCTTTATTTTCATTATTTTCATTTTCCCCCACATCAGCATCACGTTCACCCCTGGCAACTGCATCTTCCCCGTTACAGTTTTGCTCTGTGATTTCGTTCAATGAGATAAACTGCATTTCTGCCACATAATTATTGTATTTGTTTTCGTGCGTATTATCAGAAGAGATATTTTCAGGGTAGAGAGCACCACACCGCAACCTTGCATCATTGTCGTAAGCAACCTCTCCCACAGGCTCATCCATTATTTGACGGAAAAGATAATTTACTGCATCAATCACTTCCCTGCGGCTGCGAAAATTGTGACTCAAGTGAATGGCTTCACCAGGAAGCATGCCGTTTTTATAACCGCGCATTTTTTGCAAAAATAGTTCCGGCTCTGCCAGACGAAAACGGTAAATACTCTGCTTTACGTCACCTACCATAAAAATATTCCCCGGTTTATTACGGGAAACAAGGTTAATGATGCTCTCCTGCAGCTGGTTGATATCCTGGTATTCATCTACCAGCACACAGGCAAAACGCTTTTGGTATGACTGGGCTGCAACCGAGGGCAGATTCTCGCCAGGCGGGGACTTTTGTTCTCGCAGGATCTGGAGGGCGAAATGCTCCAAATCATTGAAGTCAGCCACTCCCCGCTCACCTTTTAAAGTAAGATAACGTCTGTGAAAATCCTGCACCAGGTCAACCAGGATCTTTATCAATGGAGCAAGGCGACTCAGTTCTGCCTCCTGATCTTCCAGGCTACGGGAAAATATTTGCTCCTTTAGGCTTGCCAGATCTTTTTTACAGCGATTCCGCAGCGCTGTTGTCCTTTTGCGTATCGATTCTTCATAAACATCACCGCGGCAGGGCTTGAGCTTGGCAAAGCTGATTTCCATTACAGCCTCGTATAGATCAGGAAGTGAGGCAAATGAGGCCTGCAATGCCCTTTCCAGCAAAGCTATTTCCCGCAACAGGTTTTCACGATACGGAGTTGGCCCTCCAGGTCTTTCAGAAGTCTCTAAAGCCAATTGCAGCCTCCGCAACATTTTTCTCAGTTCCCATCGACAATCTTCCTGCATGATTTCCAGCCAGGCTGAAAGTCTTTCCCCGTTTTTAGGGAGGGGTTCAAATGCGGTTGCTTTTTCATGCAGCCATTCCCATGGTTCAGGATGGCTTAAAGAAAAGTGGTAAAGCCTGAGGATCAGATCCTGAAGGGGTAGATCGCCGCCACTTACTCCGCTGTAGCTTTCTACCAACCGGTAAAACGGACTATTAAGACCCTGTACCCCGTAATATTCTTCTAAAAGGTCTCCCAACAGTTCCTGCTGTAATAAAAGGGCCTCTCCTTCGTCCAGCATGCGAAAAGATGGATCCAGCCCTATAAGATGGTGATATTCCCTTATTATTTCCAGGCAAAAAGAATGAACCGTACTGATCTGGGCTTTATTTAACAACAATAGCTGGCGACGCAACCAGGTTGCATTGGGATTTTCCCGGATCTTTTCTTCCAGGGCGGCAGCCAAGCGTTTTCTCATCTCAGCAGCTGCAGCGTTGGTAAACGTGACAACCAAAAGCTTGTCAACCTCCAGCGGTGCTTCAGGATTACTAATCCGTTCAAGCAGGCGTTTCACCAGCACCCTTGTTTTTCCCGCTCCGGCACCGGCTGTAACCAGGATATTGTGCCCGTCCTGTTTGATTGCACGCCACTGCGCTTCGGTCCAGTCTTCTTCACCGGGTGGACGCTTTGGTTTATAATGGCCATGCTCACTGTATTTCATGCGTGAGTTCACTCCCGTCTTAGAAAACGTATATAGTCATATCATGCACCGCTTCCCAGCAAACGAAAATTATTTTCTTTCAGTAAAAGATCAAACTGGCATACTGCTTTAAATGGGCAGAACGTACAGGCCTTTTTTCTGCCCAGCTTGAAGGGGCTTATTTTTAGGGAACCCTGCATAATTTCTGCAGCCGTATCTGCTATGATGCAGCGAATGTGATTGTGAAGCTTTTCAAATTCCTCAGCCGTTAACAAAGATTTGGCATTACGATAAAGCTCCCCTTCCTTCGTCATACCCACAGGTATCACATTGGAATAACCGAAGATGAGTTCTTTATCCATTAACTTAACTACCGCCGGCTCAGCCAGCACTTTTCCTTTCAGTTTAAAAAGTTTAAGCATCTCCGTCTCAATTTCATCCGGTGTCAGGGGTCCCCTGCTCCGAAGCAGGGGATCGTAAACACGGAAATAAAAAATTCCAGCCGGATAAACAGGTAACTCACGGATTTGTGGCAGCATAGAGGCGTTGGTAAGGGCTGCGTCAAGGTAAATGAACAGTTGGAGAGATAGGCCATGCAATACTTCCATAAGATCAAGATCTGCCGCGCCCGATTTGTAATCTATTATCCGCAGATAGATGCTGCCCGTATCAGAAATGGCACCGTCTAAACGATCAATACGCCCCACTATATTCACTGGCGTGCCGTTCTCAAGCGTCAGGTGCAATGGAGGCAGTTCTCCATCCTTCGCAAATGATATCTCAACGGCTATGGGTTTAAATTCGCTGCGGCGATCTTGCTCTGCAAGATATAGGACCGCTCGCCCCACAGTTTCTTCGATTTTTTTTGCCAGGTGAAGGTAGCGTTGGGAGCTGAGCAGTATTTCCTGCTGGACACGGGGAAGCAAACGGGTGACTTCTGCGGAGACGATTTGCAGCAGTTCCTCCTTTTTGCAATCGCCCCAATGTCGCTGCTGCGTCTCCAAAACACGGGCCACATTGCGCAGTGCTACATGGAAAAATCTACCTGTATCAGGAGCTTCAAGCCCGTATTGCACACGCTGCTGTAAACGCAGTCCGTAAGCAGCAAAATGGGCAAAAGGACAATTACGAAAACGTTCTAAACGGGAAGCACTTGCCTGAAGCGGGGAACCGTAGAGTTCACAACTCGTCTTTTCATTAATGGCTGTTTCCGTGTTTTCGTAAAAAATGCCCGCCAAAAGACGCTTTGTATCTTCTTTATCCCCGCCGCCGCAGGCATACCAATTGTATACTTCCCACCATAAAGGGTGCAAAACTGCGCCCTCCTTCCAGCGGCCCAGCTGAAGGGCCAGATGACTAAGAGTTTGACGGGGATGAATAATAAAGGGAAGCAATAGATTGGCAGCACCAGATTCATTGTTTGTTGCGGTCTCATTGGAACAGCTTTCTTCCTTATCAATTACGGGCACCTCCTCCCTTAAGCCAGGAAACATCTCCTGTAAGCGACTGATAAGCAAGGCGGGCAACAGGGCTCTTCCTTCTTCATCGGCAAGGGAATAGCTGACCCATAAAAGCTCTTTAGCACCTGTAAGGGCAATATAGATGAAAAACTCCTCGTCAAACAGTCTTCGCCGCGGTCCTGGAGAAAGGGTAAATCCCCGGGCTTCAAGTGTATCCCGTTCCTCTTCAGAAAATATTGCCTCCCCAGTGGGACGGGATGGAAGAATCCCATCATTAGCTCCCAAAAGAAATAGTGCACGCAAATTGCCGGCTCTTGTCCTTTCCAAATTTCCAACAAGGACCTGGTCCAAAGACGGGGGGACAAGCCCCAGGCGCAGTGCTGCCAGGCCTGAATCAATCAAACGGGCAAATAAGGCAGGTGCAACTTTCTCTTCTCCCGTAATCTCCACAAGCTGATCCATCAAGTTGATGATCCCCTGGAAGACCTGCTCCTGCTCGCGGGACTTTTCCGGCTCTCCCCGTTCCCGAGCCTGCTCTGCGGCAAGAAGTAACTTCTGTCCGGCAGCTACTGTTTCCAGCAACTCATAGACCGCTTTTACCCGTTCCCTTACTGTAGAGGCAGCCCCATATTTATCCTGAAACTGTAAAAGCGGTCCGCTTAAAAGGCGTCTCGTCTTATCAATTTGATCCAAAAAGGCAGCTTCATCTATGGAAGGCCCGGGATCCTCTTCTTCCAGGGTGTCCCTTCTGAAATATTTCCACCTCTGATCATCCTTCCAGTGCGCTCCCCTGATCCCATAAGCGAGAACATAATTTTCCAGCATCGCTGCAAGGTCACGCCACTTTTGAAACTGTTTTTGATCCCCATCAGCAGGAAATAAAAAGCCACTCTTAATGCAGCGAAAAACTGTTTCCGGACGCCAATTGCCGTTAACCACTTCCAGGGCTGAGCGGATAAATTCCACCAGGGGGTGATGCAAAATCGTACGCTTCTGATCAAGGAATAGGGGAATGTTGTAATCATTAAAAACAGGGACAATTAAATCTGCATACTGCTCCAGGTTATGGGCAACTACAGCAATCTCCCGGTAACGGTAATGCTCATCCCGTGTCAGCCTGATAATTTCACGGGCCACGGCCTCCACCTCACTGCGGCGGCCCGGTGCCGCCACCAGGCGGAGTGGCAGGGATGAATAATGTTCACCGCAAAACGGGATGGTGGGGTAACTGTGCAAATGCTTCTCCAGGTGGGACAGATGAGGATTGTTCTTAAAACGGGGCAGGTAAGCACAGCCATTTTGAGGTAATAATATTTTTGTGGTGGCTACTCCCCGTGCTGCGGCAAGCTGCTGTAAATGCTTACATGTAACCGCAGAATTATAAAAAGGATTAAGCTCGTCCACCTTTTCCCCCATGGTATAACAACGGTCCAGGCAAAGGGTAACGGTCATCTCTCTGGCATGTTGCAAAAGGGATTCAAGTACGAAAAACTCTAAATGGGTAAATCCATAAAAACCATCAACCCACAGTAAAGCATCACGGGCAAAATTGGATTGGGGCAGTTTCAGTGCCAACATTAACAGTGTATCCTCAGCATCCACATAATGAGCACTAAGTTCCTGCTCCGCTTCTTCCATGACCAAGGCAACTTCCCCTAACTTCTTTCCCAGCAGTCCTCCCCCGCCCTTGTTTTTCGTTTCCCTGTTCCATGCTTCTTTTAAATGATATATGGAGATACGGTTGCGACGCAGTTCATTGTAAAGGTTTACCAGATCCTGCAAAAAACCAGGTTTATCTCCCGCATCACGCAAGATTTGCAATAAAGACTTGTGCCTTTCCAAAGCTTTACGCAGGACCATACCTTTACCCGTATCATCAATAAAAAGGCGCCTCCCGCCCCCCGTTTCCTGTAAAATCCGCCAAGCCAGGCGGCGAAAACTTAGGACCTGCGCCCGTATTGTTCCCCCCAGACCCGGCAGCGATGCCAGGGCATATTCGGCCTCAAAGGCCGCCTGTTCCGGTACAAGGTAGATAAGGGAAGGGCCGTCCTGATTGCGGTACAGCTCCTCTTCTATTTCTTGCAGGCAGAGGGTGGTTTTGCCGCTCCCTGCCCGCCCTATAAGCAGACGCATTGTCATGGGGATACCCCCTTAATATCATACTGGCATCCCACTGGTTGATGGAATACTCCCTGTGTTACCCGATTTGTCTTTGCTCCCCATGGTGCCAGCACCATGGGGAGCTGGGAAGAGCTGGGATTAGACTTTCTTAATAAAATAGTCCATCAGGAGGTGGCCCAGTGGAAAGAAGGGGCCTTTAGCTGCATTTGCCTCCGAAAAAGTGGCTCCTGGAGTAACCGCGACCGAGCCACCTTTGTATATGCAGTACGGTACCGCATCTTCCGTATGGGTCCGTAAAGATAAAGGTGTTGGATGATCGGAGAGAACCATTAACCTGCTTTGGGGAAAGTATTTTAGCCCACGCAATACTTCCCCAACCACTTTCTCATCGATCTCTTCGATAGCTTTAATTTTCGTTTCCAGGTCTCCCTGGTGTCCGGCCTCGTCCGGGGCTTCAACATGGACAAAAACAAAATCCATACCTTCCTCAAGCTTCTCCAGTGCCTTTTTCGCCTTTCCTTTAAAATCAGTATGGATGTTTCCTGTGGCTCCAGGCAAATGCACCGCTTCCAGCCCTGCACAGATACCGAGCCCCTTGATCAGATCCACGGCGGATATAACTGCACCACTGAGCCCGTATTTTTTTGTAAAGCTGTCCAGGAACGGCTTTCGCCCCTGGCCCCAAAGCCAAATGGAATTGGCTGTTTTTACCCCCCGGGACACACGTTCCAGGTTTACGGGATTAGTGGACAATAATGTATAGCTGTCTAACATCAGTGTGAGAAGCTTTTCACTGTTTGTGCCTGCAGGCAAGTAATTGCCAATCACCTTCCCATAAATGTCATGGGGGGGTGTAAGCTTAAAATCTTGTGGTCCGGCGCGCCAGACCATTAGATGGCGGTAACTTATGCCGGGATAAAATGTGAAAGAATTATTGCCAAGCCGTTTTTCCAATTCGTTTATGAGCACATGTGCTTCCGCTGTTACAATTTCCCCGGCACTGTAATCAAGCATCGTTTTGTCAGCATAATGATCCTCTGCAGAAAGGGTTACCAGGTTGCAGCGAAAGGCTGTATCCTCTGCTGCCAGGTCCACCCCCATGGCTACGGCCTCAATGGGTGCCCGACCTGTATAATAGCGGGCAGGGTCATAACCCATAATGGAAAGATTTGCCACATCACTTCCCGGAGGCATATCTTTTGGAATACTTTTCACCATTCCCAGTTCCCCCGTTTGGGCTAGCCTGTCCATTTGAGGGGTTTTGGCATATTGGAGAGGTGTCTTTCCCCCAAGTTCTTTCAGGGGATAATCGGGCATACCATCACCAAGGATAACAAGATATTTCATCTTCATTCAGGGCTCCTTTCTATCTGGGATTATATCATTTCCAATTAAGGAAAAAAAGGTATTGGATGTAAGGCTTACTTTTAAATAAAGGGCTCAATTGCTTCTGCAATATGTTTAAACACAATTGCGGCACTTTTCCCCTGTGGTTCCTCTATAAATACCGTAATGACGGCGCGACTATTTTGCAGGGGCATAATCCCACTAAACCAGGAGTAGTATTGGGGGTTCCCCCGGGAATCCTGATAACCCGTTTCTGCCGTCCCGGTCTTGCCGCCAGTGATTATTTTATCGCTTTTAGCCTTTTTCCCCGTTCCCTGGTCAACCACTTTCAACATCAGGTATTTGAGCCGGTTAGCCGTAAGGGGACTAATTACATTTTTTGGGTAAGTATAAGTTCTATCAAAGGACATTCTTCCTCCTTCGTCCCTTAAACCCATCACGAGGCGGGGTTCCACCAGGTAACCCCCATTAGCCACAATGGCTGTAAGGCGTGCCAACTGCAAGGGAGTTGCCTCCAGTTTGCCCTGCCCCAGGGCCATCAATGCCAATTCCCCCAAATACGCCATCTCTGCCGGCAGGGGTAACAACCCCGGTGACTCCTCATCAAATTTCATGCTTCCAAGGGATAAGCCTGTTTTTTCCCCCAGGCCCATTTTATTTGCGTATTTATAAAGCGTGTCTTTTCCCAATTCCAACGCCAGCTTAATAAAAACCGTATTACATGATTGGGCAAAAGCCTCACTCAGATCCAAGGCACCATGGGGCTGTCCTAGCGAACAGTGAAATATTCTATCACCCACACGAATATGTCCCTCACAGTTAAACCGGGCAAACAAATTGTATCCTCCCGCTTCAAAGGCAGCAGCGGCTACTACAATCTTAAATATAGAAGCGGGAGGGAAACTCAGGAGACCGCGGTTAATAAAGGGTTTGGCATCCAGATAGAATTTATATTTTTCCCTATTGTTGAGAATATTGCTTAGCTCAGCCTGGTAGTAATTAGGGCGGCTCGCCATGGCTAAAATATGGCCCGTGTGGGGATCCATTGCCACCACGGCTCCCTTAAATATTTCCCTGTCCATCACCGCCTCCACATGTTGTTGAATAAGACTGTCAATAGTCAAAATCAGGTCCTGTGGAGCCCCCGTTTGCTCGTCCTGCCAAAGCCGAAATCCCAGGCCCTTGATTAACCTTTTTTTCCCATCTACAAGAGCGGCCAGGGTATGGGGATAACCTTGCAGTTCATTGTTAAAATATTTTTCCAGTCCCACCTTCCCCTCACCGTCATCAGGGCCGATATGGCCCACAAGATGGTTCGCAAGGGCTCCACTGCCATAACGGCGGTAAACTGTTGTGACAATAAGTCCGCTATCATGGTAGTTACGGAAATAATCGGCTTCTGCAGGTGAAAGATCTTCGAGGGCTATAAATGGCGCACTGGCAGCACCAGCCTGGGGGATTGCAGATATCAATTCATCCCTGATATTCGAGTTAATAAGATCCAGTATTGAGGGGAAGACAACCAAGACCTTCCCTTCCTCACCCCCCAACAGCGACTCTCCATGGCGATCCAAAATATCTCCCCGGTTATGATTAAGAACCACTACCTGAGCTCGCTGCTTTACTGCCTCCCTTGCATAGCGCTTCCCCTGTACAAGCTGTATGAGCGCAAGGCGCCCTGCAAGTATTACCAGAAGCAAAGAAAATAGCAGCATAAGGGAAATAATACGCTGCTGCCGCTTATTCAACGACAACACCCCTTTTGCTGCTATTATTTGTCAGAAAGCTAAATTTATACGGGAATTTTGCTGATCAGTTCCGGTTGCGCTGTGCTATTGCCTTGTATCTATTGTGTTCCTGCAGTGTAGTGCTGAAATAATGCGCTCCACTACCGTCCTCCCTGCTTACAAAAAAAAGATAATCAACAGTAGCCGGTTTAATTGCTGCTTCCAGTGCTTTCTTCCCCGGGGATCCAATGGGTCCGGGAGGAAGATCGGGATGATTGTATGTATTATATAGGGAATCGACCTCAAGGTCAGCATTCGTCAGATAGGGTTTTGTTTCTCCCAGGGCGTATTGCACGGTGGCACAGGATTGTAAAAGACTCATGCTGTCATTTTTTAAACGATTGTGGAATACGGCCGAGATAAGGGGCATTTCATCTTCTACCTGCCCCTCCCTCTCAACAAGTGAGGCAATGGTTAATATCTGGTGCAGCGAAAACCCCAAATCCCCGGCACTGATTACATATGCTTTATCACAAACGGCACTAAAACGGTGCAGCATTAGGGTAATAATCTCTTCCGCCGCCACACCCTCATGCACTTCATACGTATCTGGAAACAGGTAACCCTCCAGCCTAAAATAAACATCAGGTGGAATTGCTGTTAGAAATTCAAACTCATCGTTGTGGTATTCTTCACAAGCCTTAAGAAAATTTTCTTCATCCACCAGCCCGTTTGCAGCAAGCCGTGCCGCAATCTGTTCCGTGGTAAATCCTTCCGGTATTGTAAAGCGTACCGTTTCCTTGTAAACAAGCCCCCGGCGTAATTCATCCAGGATTTCTTCCATGCTCATTGTCGCACTAAGCTTATACCGGCCGGCCTGGAGATCCTGGTCCAATCCCAGGTAACGGGCATATAAGCGAAAAACAAGGGCATTTTTTATAATTCCCTCTTCCTCCAACAACGCAGCAACCCGTGTGGCAGAAGATTTTAAGGGTATTTCAATCTCTTTCTTAGGATACTCTGTTCCCCCATCATAAGCTCCTGTTCCAGCCGGAAGCAGCAGTGTGGTAACTCTCCAATATGCCGTAAGCATCAGCATCATAAAAACAAATATTACCACGCCTGCCATCATATATTTTCTTTTCAATTCCAACGCCTGCTCTTCCTCTTAATCTCTATTCCTCGCTCTGGTAAAGTCTTTCAAATGCCACTGTTGATACCTTCTCCCATTCCTCTTCATCCTCAATAAGCTGGAAAGAAGTCTCTCCTTCTTCATCCCGGCAAAGGCGAAAGATCACCGCTTCCTCTTCCTCCAGGTTTTCCTCGTCTGATTCCAGGGTAACATCATCATCACCCAACACTTGAACATCTATGGCATCTTCATATTCACCTTCGAACTCTTCTTCCTGCATGGGTACCATGATGGCATATTCCTGTTCATCCACTGTAAAACAATCAATAATCACAAATTCAAACGCTTCTCCTTCCTCATCAATGAGCGTTACAATACGATCCTCCGCATCCATGAAAACAACTCCTTTTTAAAGTCAGATTAGAGAATGCCAGTTTACACCCTCTTCTTTTGTTGCCTCTTTGCTGATCCCATGAACCTTATATTTTTAAACCGCAATCCCTGAAGAGTTATGGATATTTTTTATTACTTTACCCTATGACCATGCCCATCATCCACGTGACGGTCTGCTTTGCATGTAACTTTCAAGGATGAGAACAGCAGCAACCTTGTCAACCACCTTTTTTCGCTCTGAACGTCTTAATCCGGCGGCCAACAAAGTGCGCTGCGCCGCTACTGTGGTAAGCCGTTCATCCCATATGACAACAGGCAGGGAAAAAACATTTTCCAATTTCTCCTTAAAAACCAGAGTTTCCCGGGCCTTTTCTCCTGCACTTCCATCCATATTCAGTGGATACCCAAGAACGATTTTTTCCACAGAGTACTCTTTAACCAGTTCCCGGATATGAGCCAAATCTTTACTCATGTTGCTGCGGCGTATCACCTTTACTCCCTGGGCAGTAATTTCCAGTGGATCACTTACGGCAACCCCAATATTTTTTTCCCCCAGGTCTAGGGCCAGGATACGCATCAGCACACACTCCTAAAAAACTTTAATACACATTTCATCACAAGCTGCACCGCAGTAACCACAAAGGACACAACGCTCCATATCCACGAAGGCGCTCTTTTTCGCACGGCCTCTTAATGCCAAGGCTCTCTGTGGACATGCAGCAACACATTTACCACAACCAATGCACCAGGTTTCCACTTTAAGACGGCGCTTTTTCCCCGCCAGCCTTTTTATGGCTTGTGCAGGAGGTTTAAGGCCCTGCATGTAACATAGATTCACATTCAGTTCATCCCGGCTCGCCATACCCACCGCTATTGCATGAAGGCAATCTAGGTTAAGGGCAAACTTAAAGGCTTTTTCAGGGGCACCGCTTAGGTGTCCTCCGCCCAATATTTTCATTGCGTAAATTCCCAAACCATGTTCATGCGCTCCACGTATGGCTCCAATCATTTCTGCAGCAGTGCCATCCTTGATCCCGATTCCACCATAATTAATAAGAGGGTGGATAACACTCAGCTCCGGAAAATGAATAGCCGCCCTGACAGCGGCTATGGTATGACACGAAATACCCACTGCTTTAATATAACCCCGTTCCCTGGCTTCGCTTAAAAACTCAAGGGCACGTCTGTGCCCTTCCAGCGTGAGCCCAGATTCCTGCTCATGTAACATGAAAACGGGTATAACATCAAGGTCCAACTCGTGACGGGCTTTTTCCAGTGACGCTTTTGCCCCTTTTGCATCATAAGCATAAGTCTTTGTCACAATTACGGGCTCTGCACCCGTTTTTTTAAGGGCAAGTCGCAAACATGCATAATTGCGGTAGAGTTCCGCCGTATCCCAGAAGTTAATACCCTTGTCCAGTGCCTCAATTAACAGTTCCGCACCTGCTTCCAGGGGAAGGTTGGCTTGTAGTGGTCCCAGGGTAAGCGTGCCAAAACAAAGCCTGGAAACAAGCATTCCTGTTTTTCCCAAAACGCAAAAATCCAAGGATTTAACTATCCTTCTTTTTCCAGCTTGCCGTCGAGGTAGAAGCGTACCATCTCCTCAAGCAAATCATCCCGTTCCAGCTTTAGCACAGTGCTGCGGGCGTTGTTATAGCTTGTAATATAGGCAGGGTCACCTGATAACAGGTATCCCACTAGCTGGTTAATCGGGTTATAACCCTTCTGTTTCAATGCCTCGTAAACATCTTTCAGCACCAATTGTGCTTCATTAATCTCTTCTTCGGCACGGACATCAAATTTCATGGTGTGGTTAAAATCTTCCACAGAACAATCCACCTCCCCACCAGGCCAGCTCTGCCTGGATATCCTGCTTAGTTCTTTTGGTGCTGCTCCCTTACCAGTGCAGGCACACGGGCCATGGCCTGATCCAGTTTTTGCGGTTCTTTGCCACCGGCCTGAGCCATATCTGGACGTCCTCCTCCGCCTCCACCAGTAATCCGGGCCACTTCGGAAACCAGCTTCCCGGCATGAAAGCCCTTTTTCACAAGATCCGCAGTCACTGCAGCAGCAAATAGAATCCGCCCATTGGTTACGGCACTGAGTAAGATGACCCCACTTTTCATTTCATCCCGTAATTTATCCAAATAAACGCGCAAGGTCTCCGTGTCCTGTGCCTCCACCCTGGCACTTAACAGGGGCACACCCGTTGTATAATTAATGTTTTCCAATAGATTTTCCACACGAAAAAGGCCTATTTGTTGTTGCAGGCTTCTCACCATTCGCTGCAGCTCTTTTTGTGATTCAAGTAGCTCACTGACCCGGGATGTTAAATTATCCGGAGTTGTCTTAAGCAGGACAGCCGTCTCCTTGAGCAGTCGATCGCTTTGCGTCAAGTACTCATAAGCGCCTGTCCCGGTCAGTGCTTCAATACGTCGCAAGCCGGACCCGATACTTCCCTCATGGATTATTTTGACCATCCCTATTTCCCCCGTGGCATCCACATGGGTGCCGCCGCAAAGCTCCATGGAATAATCAGAAACACGCACAACCCTGACCATTTGACCATATTTCTCGTCAAACAGGGCTACAGCCCCCATTTCCAAAGCTTCCTGAAGGGTGCTTGAAAATGGTTTAACGGAAAAGTTGTGAAATACCGCTTCATTAGCCAACGCTTCAATACGCCTAATTTCATCCTCCGTAAGTGCTGCCAGATGGGTGAAATCAAAACGCAAACGGTCCGGAGATACGAGAGAACCGGCCTGGGTTACATGATCACCCAGTACCTCTTTCAGGGCACGGTGAAGCAAGTGTGTTGCTGTATGGTTACGGGCTACTGAGCGGCGACGCTGTCTATCCACAACAGCTTGAACTGACTGCCCCCGCTTTAAAAATCCATTCTCCAAAACCACATGATGCAATATGTCACCACATGGCCCGACAAGTGTGGCATTTACCTTTGCCCTGCCTCCATCCCAGCGGATTTCTCCCGTATCACCCACCTGACCTCCCCTCTCTCCATAAAAAGGAGTCCGATCAAGGAGTATATATGTATCATCATCACCAGCAATTTTGTCCTGGCGAATGTAAGTATCATCTTTCCGTTCAATGATTTCCTGCACCTCAGCAGTGACTTCCAGCACCTCATAACCGAGGAATGGAGTCTCCACACCGGGCAGTAAGGATGTGAGAAGATCTGTATGCCCACCTTCTTCACGGTTTTGGACCAGGGCAGCCCGGGCCCTTAAACGCTGTTCTTCCAGAGCCTGGGCAAACTCCTCCTCATCAACCATAATATTTCTTTCTTCCATTATCTCCCGCGTCAAATCAAGGGGAAAGCCAAACGTATCATACAACTTAAAAGCATCCCGACCGGGCAGCACTGTTTCATTTTTTTCTTTAAGGCTGGCAGCCAGCTCGTCAAGCATCTCCATTCCCTGATCCAGGGTACGGCCAAAGCGCTCCTCTTCCTGTCGTACTACTCCCGTAATAAAATCGCAATTACGTTGCAATTCCGGGTAGGTATCACCCATTAGCTCCACCAGCATGGGAACAGCTTCATTGAGAAAAGACGTATCCACACCGAGGATCTTACCATGCCGGACAGCCCGGCGCAGGATACGGCGCAACACATAACCCCGTCCTTCATTAGCAGGCATAATCCCGTCGGCAATCATAAACGTAACGCTGCGCAAATGCTCCGTAATCACACGCAGTGAAATATCATTTTGATCTTCTTTCCCATAAACTACCCCGGCCCGCTTCGCAAAATAATCAAGCAGGGGCTTAACTATATCTATTTCAAAAAGAGAAGAGGCCCCTTGCAAGGCAACGGCCAAACGCTCCAAACCAGCCCCCGTATCGATATTTTTCTGCTTTAACGGGGTGTAGGAGCCGTCAGGTTCCTTGTTAAACTGGGTAAAGACCAGGTTCCACACTTCGAGATAGCGGTCACAATCGCAGCCAACAGTACAATTAGGGCTATCACAGCCGTACTTTGAACCCCGGTCGTAATATATTTCCGAACATGGCCCACAAGGGCCTGGCCCAATCTCCCAAAAATTATCCTCTTTGCCGAGACGGAAAATCTTTTCTTCCGGCAGCCCCATATCATTACGCCAGATGGCAAAGGACTCATCATCTTCTTCGTATATACTTACGAACAACCGCTCTTCCGGGAAAGCATATCCTTCCGTCATCAACTCCCAGGCCCAGGCTATTGCTTCCTTTTTAAAATAGTCACCAAAAGAAAAATTACCGAGCATCTCGAAAAAAGTGGCATGTCGTGCCGTTATGCCAACCTTCTCTATATCCGGTGTGCGCACACACTTTTGGCAGGTAGCAATACGTGTGCTGGGAGGTTGTTTCTCCCCTGTAAAATAAGGCTTTAAAGGAGCCATACCAGCCCCAATAAGCAATAAAGTTGGGTCATTTTGCGGTACAAGGGGAAAACTGGGAAGGATCAAGTGTTCCTTTTCTTTAAAAAAATGCAAAAACAAATCCCGTATTTCACTGCTTTTCATATCATTTGCCTCCAAATAAGGATCAAAACAATTATAGCGGCAATATTTGGGCCTGTCAATGAAAAGGAAGTGTTAAAGCCAACCCTCCTTCTCCTTAATAAATTGTTTCACAAGGGGGTAGAAATGCTTTATAAAGATTAATATTACTGCGGTCAGGGGAATGATGAACACTAGTCCAAAAAACCCAAGATAGATACCGCCCAACAAAAGTGCAATTACAACAACAAGGGGGTGAAATCCTAATTGATGCCCAAAAACTCGGGGCGTGATTAACTGACTTTCCACCTGTTGTACAATGATTATTAAAAGTATCGCCTTACCGGCCAGGCTGGACGACTGAAGTAAAGCAATGATTACTACCGGAACTGCACCAATCAGGGGCCCAAAATAAGGGATAATATTCAACAGGGCATTCAATATTCCTAAAAAAAGGGCAAATTCAACACCTAGAATTAGTAACCCCAGATAGAGCATCCCTCCTACAGCGAGACTGACTACGATTATCCCTCGCAAGTAAGCCCCCAATGTCTTGTTTACATCTGCCAGTGTCTGCTCCATCTCCCTTCGCAGGGAACGGGGTATCTTCAAAAGGAGTTTATTTTTTATATAATCACTGTCTCGTAAGAAATAAAAAGTAAATAAGGGAACCAACAAAAGGCCGATTATCCGTGCGATAACGGAGAGCATGAACAAGGCAAGTTTTTCCAGCCGCTGTGCCAGCATACTTTGCAGACCACGTATATTCTCATCAATGGCACCACGCACACTCGGTGGTATTGCAAAACGCTTCCAGCGGTCTTCCAGTCCTTCAAGCAAAAGGACAGTTCTTTCTGTGTATTCGGGCAAAAGATCCGCTAATTCATCCAGTTCCTGTAGTAAGGCGGGGAAAATATTCAGGCAGATAAGAAGAAACACGGCTGCAAAAAATATATAGAGAGTAAGGATGGCTGAAGAACGGGTGAGATGCTGCTTTTTCTGTAGATACCGCACCGGAGGGGCCAGCAGATAAGCCAGCAGTACAGACAGAAGCAAAGGAGTAATTACAAACTCCACAATTCCCCCCATGGCAGCTCAACCCCTCCCAGGCTATCTCGGTCTTATATCTTCCCACGAAAGTAACTGTTCGTCATCCTGCTGCAGAGTGCTCACTAACTTTTGCGCTGTATCGGTATTTTTCAGTGATACAGCCGTACCATCGGGATCAATATAGTAAATATTGATTTTGCCGTCCTGCTCCTCATATTCCAGCAGACAACTGGCACAATAATATGTATTGCCCCCGATTTTCCCGGTGTTATTACCATTACAGACCGGACAGGTCATATGCGTTCCTCCTAATTTCAAAATTACTCTGCCAAGGCTCAGTTAATACTATATTCTCCAGAAAAAGAGATAAAAATACCCCGATAAAAAATCAGGGCATAATCTAATAAAGGAATCTATTCATCCTTAATCTTTCCTTCCAACCCTTGTCTTTCCTCTTTGCAGTACAGTTTGTATTACACCGCCTCCGATCACTTCATCCCCCGTGTAAAAAACGGCAGACTGCCCGGGGGTAACAGCTTTTTGTTCTTTCTCAAACATAACCCTGGCCCGGCCCCCCACGGGGGGGAAAAGAAAAGCGGGGACCGCTGGAGCCCGGTAACGTATTTTCACCTGAATCCTTGTTTTGTTTTCGGGAGCAATACCAGCAACAAAGCGCAGATTATCTGCAAATAATCCGTCACTGTATGTTTCCTCTTCGGCGCCCACAACAACGATATTGCGGTGGGCGTCAATGTGCACCACATAAAGGGGCGTGGGAGAGGTAATTCCAAGTCCTTTACGCTGTCCCACAGTATACGCGGCAATACCGCTGTGATGGCCCAGCTTCCGTCCTGAAGTGGAAAGGATATCCCCTGGCTGATGAGCCTGTGGGCACTGTCGCTCCATAAAAGCACGATAGTCATTATCAGGGATGAAACATATTTCCTGGCTCTCTTTTTTATGAGCCACACGCAGTGCATTCGCCTCCGCCAATTCCCGCACCTGCTCCTTATTCATATCACCAAGGGGAAATAGAGTGGAAGCGAGCTCAGCCTGCCCCAGAACATATAGCATGTAACTCTGATCTTTCCGTTTGTCACGCCCTTTTAAAAGCCTGTAATATCCTGCTGCAGTATCGTATTGGATACGGGCATAATGACCTGTGGCCAGTTTGCCAATCCCCAGTCCCCGGGCTTTTTGCAAAAGCATAGAAAATTTTATGCTACGGTTACATTCAATACAGGGATTGGGCGTTCTACCCTGCATGTATTCGCTCGTAAAATTACGGACGATATGTTCTTTAAATTTATCCTGCATGTTTAAAACATAATGGGGAATTTGAAGCATATCAGCCACTCTTCGTGCGTCCGTAATCGCTTCCAGGGAACAGCACCCCCTGGACTCAGCACCGGCTTCCGCTTCGGAACGGGGATCAACCCAGAGCCGCAGAGTCACTCCCACCACATCATAACCCGATATTTTGAGTAGCAACGCAGCAACAGAGCTGTCAACCCCACCACTCATGGCCACCATCACTCTTTTTCCGTCCACATCATTTATTTTGTTCATTTGGCAGATAAACTCTCCTGATATGGTTTAAATATCCCTTTAGCTTTAATCACAACTTCCCCCCGGCTGATTCCTGCGATACGTTCATCAAAACCGTTTATTCTGCGTAAGGGAAGTATTATATTTAAGGAAACATGCTCACCAAAACTATGCTGAAGCACTTCCCCTTCCAAGGCTTTAATTTCCCGCTCCACTGCGCCCAGGTAGCCGTAGGGAACCAACAACTTCATCTTAACCTTAAGTTCTTCCTTCACAATGGTTGCGGCTTTAACTCCTGCTTCACCGCAGGCACGGTAAGCACGAATCAGTCCACCAATCCCCAGTTTGACACCACCAAAAAATCTTGTCCCCACCAACATCACGTTTGTCACTTCCGCCTTTTCCAGAACGGCTAAAAGAGGGGTTCCTGCCGTTCCTGCCGGCTCTCCATCATCATCACTGCGTGCCAGCATCTCATCTCCAAAACCAAGACGAAATGCATTTGCATAATGAGTGGCACCGGGAAGTTGTTCCTCTACTGCTTTTAGATAGGTCTTTACCTCCGACTCATTTTCCACTGGGGCAATAGATGCATAAAAACGACATGCCCCAACCGCGATTTTCACTTGCACCTTAGTCTTAACGGTATAATAACAAAACATATAATTCCCCTTTGTTAAACCATTCAAGTGTTATGATACCTAAAAATAAATGTACCGTTACCCTAATATACAGTCTCTGAGGTATCCTAAAACTTATTCGTTTGACTTTTCTTTTTTTTGCTCCTGACTTTTCGCCGTTGGACTTTCGACTTTAATTTTCCCCATGAGCATACGCCAGCGCTTTAAACGCTCACCCAGTGCCTTTTCCTCCCCTTCTGTCCCGGGAGAGTAAAAAATTTTTTTCTCCAGGCCCTGTGGCAGGTATGTTTGAGGCACAAAATGTCCCGGAAAGTCGTGGGGGTAAAGGTAACCCTGACCGTGACCTAAACGTGAGGCCCCTCCATAACTTCCGTCCCGCAGGTGATGAGGCACAACTCCCAGCGGCCCCTTGTTAATCAACGCCTGGGCCTCATTAATGGCAACGTAGGCAGCATTGCTTTTAGGAGCTGCAGCAAGATAAGTAGTCACCTGTGCCAGGGGGATACGACCCTCCGGCAGACCAATTTGCTGCACTGCCTGTGCAGCTGCAGTAGCCAGGGAAAGGGCCTTAGGATCTGCATTACCAATATCTTCACTCGCACTGATAATTAATCGCCTTGCAATAAACATTGGGTCCTCACCACTTTCAAGCATGCGCGCCAACCAGAAAAGAGCTGCATCCGGATCAGAACCCCGTATTGATTTGATGAATGCAGAAATAATATCATAGTGATAATCACCCCCCGCATCATAGCGAAGGGTTTTGCGCCCGATGCTTCCCCGTAATTGTTTCACTGTAAGAGGTTCGGTAAGCATTTTATTATCAGCGGCCTGACTCACCACTGCTGCTTCCAATGTATTAAGGGCGATGCGGGCATCTCCCTCGGCCATATCTGACAGGTAATTTAGAGCCTCTTCCGTTAAGCCCGCACCAAAACGGCCTAAACCTCGCTCCGGATCAGACAGGGCTCTTATTATTACCTGCTTAATGGCTTCAATAGAAAGGCTTTCAAACGTAAAAATCAGAGAACGGGACAACAGGGGCGGAACAAGCGAAAAAAAAGGATTTTCCGTGGTGGCTCCGATTAGGTAAATAAGCCCCTCTTCCACTGAAGGGAGCAGGGCATCCTGCTGTACCTTATTAAAGCGGTGAATTTCATCAATAAACAAGATGGTCTTTTTTCCCTGGAGCGATCTGCCTGCCCGTGCTTCATCAATTATCATCCGCACATCTTTAACGCCTGCCGTAACCGCATTAAGGCGGGAAAAGCCGGACTTTGTATGTGTGGCGATAATGCGAGCCAGGGCCGTTTTCCCCGTTCCCGGTGGTCCGTGAAAAATGACGGAAGAAAGAAGATCCTCTTCAATCAGTCGTCGCAGGGGACTGTTTGCCCCTAACAGGTGCTCCTGGCCCACAAATTCATCCAGGTTCTGCGGTGCCATACGCCTGGCCAAAGGCCCGGTTTTTTGCACCTCCTCATCCCAATTATAAGTAAAAATGTCCATCGTTGCTTACTTCCTTCTTTTTTAATTCAGTATTCCAATCAGGTGGTGGTGATTACACCGCCTGCAGGTAGAGGGCACGTTCCAGCCTTATCCGCTGCAGGGTGCAGTAGAGATTGTCATTACGGTACAGGTCACCTGCCAGGAAGTAGGACGCAGCAGCACACCCCCCACCGCAAAGGTAACGGGCCCAGCAATGGGGGCATTCATCCCGCTGTGCAGCGGATAAGGCTACTCGCTTCCCCCCTTCATGATCCAGTTCAAGAGGTCCATCACCCAGCTTGCCCAGGCAGAATTCATCCGTTCCCACAAACTGGTGGCAGGGATAAAGGGTTCCGTCAGCCGCAACTGCCAGGTATTCTATGCCCGCCCCACAACCGCTGAGGCGCTTATAAACACAGGGGCCCTTTTCCAAGTCCATATCAAAATGATAGAAATGGAAGGGACGCCCCGCATTACGACGCTCTAAGTAAAGCTCAACCAGGCTGTCATATTCCTCTTCCAGGCGGGGGATGTGACCTTCTTGCAGCGCGTATGGCAACCCGGCCTTAGCCACCACAGGTTCAAGGGAAAGGGAGTCAAACCCTTCCGCCACGAGATGCTCCACATCCTTACAAAAATCAAGATTATGGGCTGTGTATGTTCCCCGGATAAAATAGTTATTATATCCCCGTTCCTGCAGAAATTTGTGCATATGGGGCAACACACGGGCATAACTTTCCTCTCCCGATACGGCACGTCGCATACGATCATGGACAGCAGGTCTGCCATCCAGACTGAGGATAACACTAATATTTTCCTTATTTAAAAAAGCTGACACATCTTCTCCAAGTAGCAGAGCGTTGGTGGTGAGGGTGAATGTAAATTCTTTGTTTTTGTGCACACCGCCGTTTTGGGCATAGTCAACAATTTCCCTGATAAGGGGAAAATTGAGCAATGGTTCACCACCGAAAAAATCAATTTCGCAAAAATGCCCGTCTTCCTGCTCCAGCAGCAAATCCACTGCCCTGAGGGCCACATCCCTGTTCATATTGCCGTTATTATCCTTTCCCTGCTCCATTGGCCGGGCGAAGCAATAGCTGCATTGAAGATTACAGTTGCAGGACATAAAAAGACAGAGGGCTTTTAGCCTGCCGCCCCCGGATCGTTGCTCCAAACCTGGAGGTGGCAAACTGAAAAGCATTTGCCCATCCTTCAAAATATTGATCTCCGTTTGTGCCTGCTCAATTTCCCGTGGGCTGTAACTTTGTAAAGAAAACACTTCATTTTGATTAAGTTCCCCGCCACTACACATTCGGCGAATAAGTTCCCAGGCCAGTTCGTCCACTTCATGGAGTGAGCCGCTGTTCACATCATAGACCAGGCGCTTGTCCCGGTAGTGAAACATGTGCAAATCGGTCAAACCTTTCCCTCCATTCCATACACCTAATAATAATAAAAAAGCAGTCCTGCTGGACTACTTTTAATTTACGTTGTGGTCCGGGCAGGCGATACGGCATGCCCCTTTCTTCTGTTACCTAAATCATCTAAATTTAACGATCCTGCTCCTCCTGGCGGCAGCGCTGGCTGCCTACGGTACAGGATGTCTTGCAGGCTGACTGACAGGAAGCCTGACATTCCCGGCATCCCCGTCTATCCAGTTCCTGGAGGTTTCCCTTTTTAACAGTTTTGATATGCCGCATCTGGCCACATCTCCTTTTAGCTTAAGTAAACTGAAATAAACGCTGCACTTCATTCTACTCTTTCACATCTTTTCCGTCAAGGCAGAGGAGAAAATTTAACCGGGAAGTATCATAAAGAATTTTTTACTATAGTCATAACCGGCTTCTAAGC
>SLRC01000079.1 GCA_007131175.1 Syntrophomonadaceae bacterium | reverse complement strand
TAATTGTAATTTTAAACCGGGAAAAAATGTTGACTCCTAAAAACAGTATAACCGAAGTGCTGATGCCGGGTGATGAAAAGACATAATAATATATGTTCGTTCCTGTTCAGGGACAAAAAAGAGGTGGAACAATGAAAAAAAGACTGAAACTTGCCGGGTTTTATTTTGTTGTAACGGCACTTATCATGTTCTGTTCTGTGGGATGTAATAAACTAAACCAGGATGAGCAAAGGGTTCGCACGTATTCACTGCAGGATTTAAATGGCTATGTAGTTACAGGGGAAAGCCCTGTAGAGATAGTCCACTGGTTTAATGTTAATCTCGTCAATCCCGGCTTGCATCACTTGTTTTATCAAGAAAAGCTTTATATCATGGCTACTTATGATGATAAAGAGCACCTGGATCTGGAAATTGATCAAGTTGTCTTTGAGGACAGCAAGATTATCGTGACTGCCGAGACAGGACAATCAGTGCTGAAAGAGGGCACAACAGATCAAATTGAGGGGTATAGTTCTACCGTATACATGATTGAAGACGTTGAGCCGGCGTCTGGCGGAGTGCTGCAATCTGAGCCCTATACCTTGGTCTTAAAGAGAAAGTAAAAAGTTTAATTTTTTAAAAGGGCTTGACGTGGGCCTATTGATGTTATATAATTATAACATAACATGATGTTAATGTATTATTATGTTATTATTAATTAACTAAAAGTGAGGAGGAAAGCACATTGAAAAAAAACAAGTTAAGGTATTTGGGTTTCCTGGGATTGCTCGGCTTGCTGGGACTGGTTACAGGTAACTACGGTTTTTTTGGCTTTTTCGGTTTTTTTGGCTTTTTTGGTGCGGCGTTTAAAAACACAGATGAGTTGTTAAGAAAAAATATTAACCGGGCCGGATTAAACGGTTTTGTGGTGGCCACGCTAGGTCTCGTTGTTTCAATGGTGATCATCACCAGCCTGGAAGCGCTGGAAGCTGCAGCTCTGCTCATTGCTATTACCTTTGTAGTTTCAATCCTTACCTTTACATTCTCATTGCATATCTATGAAAAATAAGGTGATAAAAAATGGAGAATATAAACTTTAGCACACGCATTAAAGAGTTAAGGGCAAGGTACAACCTGACGCAGGAGCAGCTGGCAAGCATGGTGGATGTCCGCCGTGAAACAATTGGCCACATTGAAAAAAACAAGTATAACCCGTCCCTGGCACTTGCCTATAAAATCTCCAGGGCTTTGAAAAGCAATATTGAAGAGGTTTTCATTTTTGAGGATGAAGTTACGGAAGAGTAATTGCTGCGACGCTATAATCATTGTAGGAAAAGACAATGCTTTTTAGTTTGTTAATGGAGGCAAAAGATGGAAGAAAAACTTATTGCTCCCTGCGGGATGAATTGTGGGATATGCATCAGTTATCTGGCGATGAAAAATGATTTGCATAAGCAAGGTGTTGGAAATAAATATTGTGAAGGTTGTTTGCCTCGTGGGAAAAACTGTCTGCATATGGGAGCCCGGTGTGAGACTCTTGGGAAAGTGGATAATCTTTAACAGCTTCATCGGATTAATCTTTAGCAGTGCCATGCCTCAGATGCTCTTTCGCAGCGGCCTGGACACAGCAGTGTTATTTTTAACTTCCTTTGCAATAACCAGGTATTTTATAAGAAATAACCACCCGTATGGAAGAAGCGGAAACCCTAATCAATGATAATTAGGGAGTATCTAAGCTATGCGAATAAACCTTAGCTGGAAAAGAGCCTTAATTCTTATCTGCGTTGTTTATTCAATGCTTACCATCAATAGTTCAGGGTATGTATTAATGACAGGGATAACCACGGATACACATTTTCATTTGCTGGCTCGGTTTGCGGTCACCGCCATCGGCATTGGCAGCATCCTCATATTTAACCTTTTCCCCAACTGGCCCATGCCGGCAATTTATGCCTTCCATCAGACTATGTCAGAGGTGCTGATAAATGAATTCACATACTGATATTTTGTTATTAGATAAGAATATGCTGGACGAGGCAACAGAAGTGTTGCTGGCTGCGTTCAAGAATGAGGCGTTTACTGCTGCCTGGCTGGACCTGTCTAATGCCAGGCTTTGGAAATTATATTCACGTGCAGTGAGGCTCAAGTTAAAGCTTTACCTGGATGCAGGGCACCCTGTTTACATAGCTGCAGAAAACAGGCGGGTCCTGGGAATACTGGTGCTGAAATCTCCCCATATTGTTGTTCCATGGAAATGTGCTGCCCGCTTATTACTGCCCCATTTGCCTGGTTTAATCGGACTAATGCCAAATTTCGTCCATGCATTCCGGTTGGGAGGTGCGATGAAGCCCCCGTCTAATTTGCCTCAAAATCATTATATCCTGGAAGCAATAGGAGTGGATCCTTCCTGTCAGGGAAAAGGAATGGGCCGTTTGTTGCTTGAGCAGGCAGAAAGAATTTGCTTTGACGATAAACGAGCATCGGGTATATACCTTTTTACCGGCGATGAACCCAACCGGAGTATTTATGAAAAACTGGGGTACAAACTTCTTGAAACCAGGCAAACAGGCACTTTTACTGCTTATCATATGTTCTATTGTTTCCGCACAACCGGCAGCCATACTTCGGAGCGGTAAGACGGTGATTGTTGATCCCCCTCAGTGTAAACTTTATTTCTTTGATAGGGGATGATAAAATGGCAGAGAATGGTCAGGTCAATAAGCCATAAATATTATTACTGCAGGGGGACTGTGAATGCGTGTTATTCTTTTTGGCGGCCTTGGTGATATGGGGAGGCGGACGGTAAAGGAGCTTTGCTCTTTTCCTGAAATTGATCAGGTTATGGTAGTGGGCCGCAGCCGTGAGCGTTTTGAAGCATTCCTTGGGCAAGTGGATCATGGTAAAGACAAAATAGCTTTTACGTTGATGGATTTAAACCGCCAAAAAAATCTTTCCCGGCTTTTCAAAGAGTACGACCTGGTTGCAAGTGCCGCCGGGCCTTTTTATAAATACGAGTATATGCTTGCTGCGGCGGCCGTGGAGGCAGGTGTGGATTATACTAGTATTTGCGATGATGCTGACGCAGCAGAGCAGGTTTTTGAGCTGAATGACGTAGCCCGGGAAAAGGTTTGCGTGTGCTTACCGGCGTTGGCTGGACACCTGGCCTTTCCAGCCTGATGGCACGGGCAGCCGCCGATTCTCTTGACACAGTGGAGAAAATCAATATTGCCTGGGCCGGTAACACGGAGGATTCCATTGGATTGGCCGTAATTTTACATAGCCTGCATATCTTCTGTGGTTCCGTCCCGTCGTTCCTGGATGGGTCACTGCGATTGATTCCTGCAGGTTCAGGCAAAGAAAGAGTTTCCTTTCCGGAGCCAATCGGAGAGATGAATGTTTATCATGCGGGGCATCCTGAGCCTGTAACCATGCATCGTTATTTCCCCGGTATTACCGAGATTACCCTGAAGGGTGGAATTAATGAAGATTTGTTGAATAAGCTGGCCATTTACTCCGGGAAAGTTGGCTTGAGCCGGTTTAAATCAACCCGCGAATTAAGCGCTGCTTTTTTCCAAAAAACGATGGATTTCTGGCGGAAAATAGCAGGACCGGCCCCTGCAGTTTCCGGTATCAGGGTGGACGTGAAGGGCCTTTTGGACGGGATTCCTTCACACCTGGCTTACAGTGCGACGGGGCCGATGGATATTCTCACCGGTGTTCCCATGGCAATTGGGATCAGGGAACTGGCCAGGGGGAATGTTGAGCAAACAGGAGTCCTTGCCCCAGAATCTCCCGGTTTATTCGACCACCATGTTTTTTTCACCGAATTACAGAAAAGGGGTGTTGAAATTATAAGAGCGTAGGGGATGAGGGGGGGATAAACATATGAAAATAAGGCAAATTACTGAAAAGTTCACCGGAAGACGCAGAACTCACCATGAAAACACTTTAAAAAAGAAAAAGGGTGAGCATAATCTAACGGCATTGGGGACAGTTCTGTTTGCAGCACTTGCAGCAGCGCGCTGACCAGGCCCTTTACCGCGCCAAAGAACAGGGACGCAACCGGGTCCAGGGGGAAGCAGCAGAGGCTTAAGAAGGTAAAGTTCTGTTGTGCAGGTTAATTTGGGAACAATGAAAATTGATTTACAAGCATATGCTGCAGGAGGTCTTTGTCGTGACAAAAAAGCATGGCTTAAAAACAATTACAAGAAGCTGGGCGCAGGGCTGAGCATAAGGCAATTTGCTGTGCAAGGACGGACGACCCTGTCCGCCCGCAAGCACAGAATAAGTGGCAGGAGGTGCTGCTCTTGAAATCAAGGATGAAGCTGGACATGGCATTGCTGACAGCTTCCATCTTGCTCATTATCATTTTAGTTGTTTCATCCTTTATGACGGGTAACATTACAGCTATCCAAAAGTTAAGCGATACCCTTACCCTGGAAGAGTTTACAGATCATCTTGACAGGCGGATCCCCGCCCTGATGGACAGTTATAATGTGCCAGGCCTGGTTATAGCCCTGGTCCATGCAGGCGAGATTGCCTGGATTCAGGCCTATGGCCACGCCGATCTCGAAACTGGCCGGTTAATGACTACCGATACATATTGCCGGGTGCAGTCCATATCAAAGTCGGTAACAGCCTGGGGTGTATTGAAGCTGGCCGAGCAGGGGGAAATTGACCTCGATGCACCCGTAATCCAATACCTCCGGGATTGGCAGTTTCCTCCTTCCTCATACCCCACAGCTAATATTACCGTGAGGCAGCTACTGAGCATGACTGCCGGCTTGCCCCTGGGCACGGTTGATGTCATTTACTCCCCCGAAGAAGCCATGCCAAGCCTTGAAGACAAGCTTTCTGCTGAAGCGATCCCTTTTCAGAAAGGGGGCAGCTCCTTCTACTACTCCAATGTAAGTTTCAACCTGCTTGAGCTTTTAATTGAAAAAGTTACAAAACGGGATTTTGCTGAGTACATGGAAACAGAAATTCTGTTGCCCCTGGACATGACCCGGTCAGGTTTTACCTGGAGCAGCGATTTCAATCCGGCTTATCGGTGGTGTTTATGGAGGTAAGTATTTATCGGATCTTTCTACGTATCGCCGGCAAGTAGCAGCTATCGAGATCCGAACAATAGAGCTGGATCAGGTACCTGACGGCACTTACAGAGGTTCATTCGATACTGTCTGGGTTGGTGCTGTGGTTGATGTAACGGTTAAAGATTACCGCATCGTTACCATTGACCTTCAGCATCGCCATGATCAGGGTGAAGCGGCAGAAGTAATACCGGACAGGGTAATAGCCGCCCAGTCTTTGGATGTGGATATGGTTAGCGGCGCTACCAACAGCTGCATGGTTATTTTAAAAGCTGTTGAAAATGCCCTGCTAAGCGCAGAGTAAATATCAGCTCTTTTTTGGTAATGAGCTTGTTCCAAACCTAATATTCAACAGGTTCCTGAATAATGCTATAATGAGAGGCAAGAAAGTCCAGAATAAATACTTGCTATAACCTATGCCCTCTCAAGACTACCAACTACCAGCTATCTAACTTGTTTTTGCATTTGCATTCTTTGGTGAAAGGCAAAAATATGCTTGTGGAACTTTTTATTCTGCAGGACCTGGTAATTATTTTAGGATTTGGTTATCTGGCCGGACTGGCTGTTGAACAGTTAAAACTGCCACGCCTTCTTGGTATGTTGCTGGCCGGGATCATGGCGGGTCCCTACGTTTTAAACTTAATTTCACCCCAAATGCTCTCTGCGGGAGAACAGATTCGCACCCTTGCTCTTATCATCATCCTGCTTAAAGCGGGACTGGGGATGGACAGGCAGCAGCTTCAGCGCTATGGCGGGGTAGTTGCAAGACTCGGGTTTTTACCCTGCTTGCTGGAGGCTCTGGCAGTAGCTCTGATTGTCAATCTGTTTTTAGGCTGGGATCTTATACTTTCCTTACTCCTGGGATGGATTATCTGTGCAGAATCGCCTGCGGTAATAGTACCTGTGATGCAGAAATTGAAAGGCAAGGGCTTTGGCGTGAAAAACGGTATCCCCGATTTGATTCTTGCCGGAGGGGTTATCAGTGATGTTGTTGCCATCACCATTTTCGGAGTAATCATTACAATGGTTGCAGTTCCCGATTTTGGAACGGCGACAGCTTTTTCTGGCATATGGAACTTGCCGCTGCAAATCGGAGGAGGCCTGATCACAGGCTACCTTGCCGGCAGAGCAAT
>SLRC01000110.1 GCA_007131175.1 Syntrophomonadaceae bacterium | reverse complement strand
TTATCTTCCAAATAGATCTAATGGATCGAATAGATCGGCAATTTAGACTGAATATTTGAATTTGTGTAATTTTGTCCCAGGACTTCGCAACACGCCTACCATGCCTCTTAATTGTGTTTTTTAATTATTGGTTTGCGGAATGCCTGAGGGGGGAAGAAAGATTAAGTTAAATCAGTGGTACTTGGAGAGGGGGGAGGTGAAAAATATAAACCATGCGCTGATACCATGTAAAGCTCCTTTAAAGATGCGATGTTTACTTGTTCTATAGGGTAGAATAAGGGTAAAGACCGAATTTGTTTTAACTTTTCTAACCAGCTAACAACTATTTCGTTTTTTTATGAAAGAAATTCTATCAATTATCATATGATATATCTGTTTAAAGCTCATTGGCTAGATTGAAGTCAACAATTGCCTGTTCTCTGAGTACGTATTTTTTTACTTTCCCACTGGCAGTCATGGGATACTGTTTAACAAACTTAACATACTTAGGTATTTTATGGCGTGAGATCTTTCCCTGGCAAAAATCTTTAATTTCGTCTTCCGTTGCTGACTGTCCCTGCTTTAATATTATATATGCCGCCACTTCTTCCCCGTACCGGGAACTGGGAACACCGATTACTTGTGCTTCCAGCACTTTAGGATGATGGTAAAGAAACTCCTCAACTTCCCGGGGATAAATGTTCTCCCCACCACGAATGATCATTTCCTTGTAACGCCCGGTCACTTTAATAAAGCCTTCTTCATCCATCACACCAATATCACCAGTACGTAAAAAACCATCATCATAAAATGCTTCTTCCGTCTCTTTATCCATTTTATAATAGCCGAGCATCGTATGATAACCCCGGCTGCAAATTTCTCCTTCTACGCCCGGGGATACAGCTTTTCCGCTTGCCAAATCCCTGATCTGCACCTCAATGTGGGGCATCACCTGTCCTACTGTCGTAATTCGCCGTTCAAAAGTATCTGTTATCCTGGTCATGGTAATGACAGGGGAAGCTTCGGTCAAACCGTAAGCAATGGTTATCTCCGGGGCCAATTTTTCTTCAACTTGTTTCATGGTATGTTCAGGACAGAGGGAACCTGCCATGATTCCGGTACGTAAATAACGCAGATCATAATTGTCAAAACCGGGGGTTTCGAGCATGCCAATCCACATGGTGGGGACCCCCTGGCAGGCAGTTGCCCTTCCTTTTTCCAGGGTTTTAAGCAGGGAACGGGGATGATAACTGGGCAGGGGTATTTGAACCGCTCCGTGCACCAGGCAGGTGGTTATACTCATGGTTAAACCAAAGCAGTGAAAAAAAGGCACAGGGATACAAAGCCTTTCCGCATCAGTATAATTCTGTGCCTCCCCAACATACCATGCATTATTGATAACATTACTGTGTGTGAGCATAACGCCCTTGGGAAATCCGGTGGTTCCTGAAGTAAATTGCATATTAAATGCATCTTCGGGTTTGCACATTTTTTGGTATGAGTACACCGTCTCAGCTGAAACCTCATCTCCTAAGCGCATGAATTCATTCCAGGTAAACGTGCCCGGGAATTTTTTGTCACTGATGACGACTACATTTTTTAAAAGGGGTAACCGTTCAGAAACCAGGGCTCCCGGTTTACACTCTTTTAATTCAGGGGCAATGGTGTACAGGGATTCCAGGTAGTTATTGTCTTTAAGACCTTCTGTTAAAAACAGGGTATGGGTATCTGATTGGTGTAGCAGGTATTCAAGCTCATGGGCCCGGTAATTTGTGTTCACCGTAACAAGAACCCCGCCCATTTTTGCCGTTCCGCCTAAAGCAAATATCCATTCAGGAACATTTGCAGCCCAGACTGACACTTTATCTCCCTTTTTTACTCCCGTTTTGATTAATGCACCGGCCACCTTGGTGCATATATCTCTATACTCTTTAAATGACCAGCTCATTTCCCTTGGCTCAATATAGAGAATTGCATCTTTATCCTCATACTCCTCAGCCCTCTGATCAAGAAGATCTCCAAAAGTGAGTTCATAAAAGTCATTGGTTGGCTTCTGCTGCTTTCCCTTTAAATATTGTTTTGATGTCACTTAAATCCCCTTTCTGCTCCTTTGCTGCAAATAGTATTTTAATTTTAGTTCAGGTAGTGGCATTACAAGAAGGTGCTTTGTGAGCCTGATCCGTGGTATATTTTCGCATTCCTGCTATTATATCACAACATGGGTTTGTATCACTTTTTTACCGAGAATTCGGAAAAATAAAATAACAAAAAAACAAGTCCTCTTCGTTGTTTAGTGTGGCTCGACTTTTACAGATAGCATAACATAAGCATGTAGCATTATCCTTAGAATGCAGTATTTTCCTTCGAAAAATGCGGATATCCGCATTTTTTTATGCAGCATATATTGCGTTATGAAACAGTTATGTTATAATGGTATTGAGGTGGTTTAAATGATAAAGAAAGACAAAATCAAACGCCGTGGAACCGTAAAAACGTGGGTGAGTGTTGTTGAAGGCTATCGTCCTGCCCCCGGGGCCCCACCAAAACAGCGAACCATCAGAAGTTTTGGTTATCTCGAAGATCAAGAAGATCCCGAAGCCTTCATGGCGATGGTGGAAGAATTCAACGCCAACTACAGAGCAGAAAATGTGCCTCTTAAAATAGAAGCAGCGGGAACCGCAAGGATGTATTGTGAGGAAAACCGGCGGCATAATTACGGTTACAAATTTTTGGAAGCTGCCTATGACTTGCTCGAAATCGATTTATTTATCAAGGACTACCTTGGAAAGCACAAGTTTCGGGGAAAGTATTCACCTGGTGACATTTTTAAATTCCTGGTGCTTGCAAGGATCCTGCATCCGGATTCAAAGCGTGCCACCTTCCAGATAAAAAACGGTTTCTACGGGATGATTACTGACTTCACGCTGCCGGATATCTACAGGTCGCTTGACCTTTTCGCAGGGTTCGAGGTGGAGTTGCAGCGCCATTTGAATGAGCGTGTCAAGGAGACGATTGGCCGTGACCTTTCCCACGCATTCTATGATGTGACCAACTATTTCTTTGAGATAGACTTCCCCGATGGCCAGGACGACCTGCGCCAAAAGGGTGTGTCGAAGGAGCACCGCACCGACCCGATCACTGCAATGGGCCTTTTCATGGATTCAAACGGCCTTCCGGTGAGCATGTCAATTTTCCCCGGTAACACTAGCGAATCCCTCACGCTTCAGCCGACCATGAAGGATGTCAAGCAATCATACGGACTGGGCAGGTTGGTCGTGGTCGCTGACAAGGGACTCAATACATCCAAGAATATTGACACGATCGTGAACAATGGCGATGGTTTCGTCTTCTCCCAGATACTAAAAGGAAAAAAAGGGCAGCGCTACAATAAAAAATTATTTGAGCAAAGGGGGTGGACATGGAACAAGGATGGTACATATGGATACAAGCTTTTTACGGAAGAATACGAGGGGAAGGACAAAGACGGAGTAAAAGAAATACGTACAAGGAAAGTGCTGCTGTATTGGAGCAAAACTGAAGCAGACATGACAAGGCGCAAGCGGGAAGAAAAACTTAAAAAGGCCGCACGTTCTGTTAAGAACAATGCCTACAGCATCAAAAAGGGCATCGATGAATACACAAAAGAAGATAACATTGACAAAAATACCGGTGAGATTCTTGAAAACACGAAAAAGCTGCGCCGTGTGGATTTGGAAAAGGCAAAGAAAGACGCCATGTATGACGGCTATTTTTGCATCATCACCAGCGAACTTGACTATGATGAGCGAAAAATACGTAAGGTGTACAGCGGCCTTTGGCGCATAGAACAGTCGTTTAGGATTATAAAAACGGATCTTTATGCTAGGCCTGTTTTCGTCAGCAAGAATGAACACATCCGTGCTTATTTCCTGATCTGCTTTGTCGCACTGCTTATCATCCGCATCCTTCAGCATCGCATGGGAGAAAAGGCGCTGTCAACCGAGCGGATCGCAAGAGCACTGGGTGCCGCCACATGTCATGTTTTGAAGGGCGGTATCATTCACCTCGATGATGTGGGCGGGGCAATTGCGTTCAAAAAGGTGCAAAACAAAAAAGGCGAGCTAGTGGAGACACTGGCCTATTCGGATGAAGACGAGATTGCGCTGGACTACAAGGCAATACAGGATATGTTCGGCACGGATTTCTACAATGTTTATGCAAAGCAGGAGGTGTTCAACAAATTCCTGAAGAAGATATCGCTGTAGCATAACAAAATTCATATACGAACCAAGCGCGCAAAAGCCCATAGTTTTAGCAACCACGGGATTTTTTCCTTTTTTAAACTGTAAAAGTGAGGTTATATCACAACATGGGTTTGTATCACTTTTTTACCGAGAATTCGGAAAAATAAAATAACAAAAAAACAGGTCCTCTTCGCTGTTTAGTGTGGAATTATAGATTTATCTCAAGTTGAATTTGCACATTTTGCTTCCACAAATGTAAATTTGTGTAATGGATTTTTTATCTTTGATCTTTAAAAATAAGAAAATCTTTTGCAGCTGCAGAGGTTGTGGATATGTGGGCAACGCGCTTTTTGCATTGCCCAAGCTCCACATCCGCGTCATATTCACAGCCTGCATTGGCACTGTTTGGCAATAATATCTAAGGTATCAAGCCCACAAATAATAGCAAATGTAGTATTATTAGAGAAAATACTTAACAGGGGCTGATACTAATGATCGATAACATTATGCTATTCACTGCGGCATTGGGGCTGCAACCTCCATGGGAAGTTTCCAAAGTTGACTTTAACCCTGATGAGGGACGGCTTGATATTTATATATCAAGGGAACGCGGTAGCAAGCACCCTTGCCCTCAATGTGAAATCGATTGTAATGTCCATGATAGCTAGGCACGCACCTGGAGGCATCTTAACTTTTTCCAATACCGTGCTTATATCCACTGTGATATTCCAAGAATAAAATGTCAGAGCCACGGAGTATTACAGGTAGAGGCCCCATGGTCCCGGCCAGGCTCAGGGTTCACCCTGCTTTTTGAAGCCTTTATGATTGAACTGAGCAAAGTTATGCCTGTTAACAGCCTTGCCAAAATGGTTCGTGAGTACGACACCCGGATCTGGCGGGTGATCAAGCATTACGTAGAAGCGGCCCGTCAGAAACAGGATTTCAGCAAAGTAATCAGCGTTGGTATCGATGAAACCTCCAGCAAACGTGGACATAATTACGTAAGTGTCTTTGTAGATTTAGATGAATCCAGTGTTATCTATGTTACCGAAGGCAAAGATGCAAAAACTGTTGAATCATTCAAAGACGACTTGCAAAAACATAACGGTGAACCGGAGCAGGTTAAAGATATCTGTTGTGATATGTCTCCCGCTTATATTAAGGGTGCGGGAGAAAACTTTCCTCATGCAGCTATCACCTTTGACAAGTTTCATGTCATGAAAATTGTCAACGACGCCGTTGACCAAGTAAGAAGACAGGAACAGCTTGAAAACAAATATCTGAAAAACACAAGATACATCTGGCTAAAAAACCCTGTGAATTTAACAGTAAAGCAAAATGATAAGCTTGAATCCCTTTCCAAGATGAATCTTAAAACAGCAAGAGCCTACAGCATCAAATTAAGCCTTCAAGAATTCTGGAACATAGAGGACCCAGATACTGCTGCAGCCTATCTTAAAAGGTGGTATTTCTGGGCTACCCACAGTCGCCTTGAGCCAATCAAAGAGGTTGCCTATACCATCAAAAGACACTGGGATGGAATCATCGGGTATATTACCAGCAGAGTCAACAATGGCATCCTTGAAGGTATCAACAGCCTCATCCAGGCAACCAAGAGAAAGGCCCGGGGCTACCGTAACGTTAAAAACCTGATTACGATTATCTATCTTACCTGCAGTAAACTTCAAATGGATTTACCCAAGGCAAGACCTCAGTTGGAGAAAAATTTGAACTGTAAGGTTACCAATTATGTAAATTAAAGATAGCTGCGTTTTCCACACTAAATAGCGAAGAGCCATATTAAAACTATCTGGAAAAGGAGATGATCTGTTGGTGGAGGTAAGCATAACCTGGTTTGGCCATTCCATGTTTCTTTTGGAAAACCCTCAGCTCAAGCTAGTACAGCGTCCCATAAATTCGTTCTTTAAAAAAAATAAAAGTGCAGCCTTTTTCTCCACTAATACTCTGCCAGCATAAACGAAAATTGTTCTATCAGCATCTCTACAAGCTCCGGG
>SLRC01000048.1 GCA_007131175.1 Syntrophomonadaceae bacterium | reverse complement strand
TTTATGGATATCAGTGGGCCTCATAATCAGTAAGTACGAACGCTTCGCCAATAGTGTGATCGGACTGGCTAATATATTATTTGTTATTCCAAGCATCTCCCTTTTCGGTTTGTTTGTCACTATTCCACAGCTCGGTTTGGGACGGAAATCAGCGGCACTGGCGTTGATTTTGTATGCCATGATGCCGTTGGTACGTAATGTTTACCGTGGGGTTAAATCAGTGGACCGGTGGGTAATCGAAGCGGGCAGGGGGATGGGCATGTCAGGCACGCAGATCCTTTTTCAAATACAGATACCCATGGCTTGGCCGGTGGTGTTTGCCGGGATACGTGTCGCCGTGGTCATGATCACGGGCATGGCGACCGTAGCTACCTTTATTGGTGAACGAAATATTGGTCGCCTCATTCATCATGGTATAACCCGTGGCAGTGCAGAGATGATTATCGCCGGCGCTGTGCTGGTCTCCATCATTGCCCTGATGCTTGACTTTTTGATGGGCTTGCTTGAAAAGAGACTAACCTCTCCTGGATTGCGCCACAGTAATCAGGATTACTAAAGGGGCTGCTTCATAATTGATTCAACTTGAGTTGGTAAAAAAAGTTTTCCCAAATACAACAGTGCCGGCTGTGGATGAGGTCACTTTTTCAATTAATAAGGGAAATATCTGTGTCTTTGTGGGACCTTCGGGATGTGGAAAGACCACTATTTTAAGAATGATCAACAGGTTAGTGGAACCGACGAGCGGCAATATTTATGTGGACGGCGAAAACATCCTTGATGTGGATAGCGATGAGCTTAGACGCCGTATCGGGTATGTTATTCAGCAGATTGGACTCCTACCCCATCGCACGATCGAACAAAATGTGGGGCTGGTACCCCGCCTGCTCAAGTGGTCGGAAGCTAAGATCAAGCAAAGGGTTATGGAATTGCTGGAGATTGTGGGCTTGGACCCGGTGGAAACGGCTTGGAAATATCCTTATCAGCTCAGCGGCGGTCAGATGCAGCGGGCTGGGGTTGCCCGTGCTTTAGCGGCGGATCCGCCCATAATGCTCATGGATGAGCCGTTCGGTGCTGTGGATCCCATCGTGCGCGGCCGCCTGCAGGACGAATTTTTAAGGCTGCAGCAGGAAGTTAAAAAAACGATCTGCTTTGTTACGCATGATATCAATGAAGCCCTTAAAATGGGCGATTATATTGTAGTGATGAATATGGGCAAACTGGTGCAAAAAGGGACACCTATGGAGGTGCTTTCAAACCCGGCCAATAAGTTTGTTAAAGATATGATTGGTGACGATCGGGGTGTAAAGCTTTTAGATCTGACCCGGGCCGAGTCACTAATGACGGCTGTAACGGAAGGTTCTGCTGCGGCAAGAGATTGCTCCTGTTTCCTTGATGCTATTCAGCCGGTCAAAATGGCCCTGGAAGTGATGATGAAAAATGACAGTGATGTGGTAGGGATATGCAGGGGCAAAGAGGTGGTCGGCACCCTTTCATGGACGGAAATCAAAAAACATATTCACAAGATTAGCGGTGATCAGGAATGAATTTTGAATTGGAGCGGTTTGTGGAGGCCATGCTTGATCGTTCCCCCCCTTATATTCTCGAGCATCTTCAACTGGTTTTGATTCCACTGGGAATAGCCACTGCGATCGCCTTCCCTGTAGGGGTTTTACTGACACGCCCCCGTTTTCGGCGCTACACGGGGCGGGTAATGAGTATCTTTAACGCCGGGCAGACAATCCCGCCACTGGCTGTGATTGCTGTATTCTTTCCTTTTTTAGGCCTGGGATACTGGCCTGCGGTGATCGCCCTGACCATTTATGCCCTCCTGCCCATCGCCCGCAATACCCTGGCTGGCTTGGCCGCAGTGCCCCGCGAGGTAAAGGATGCAGCCCGCGGCATGGGTATGACGGAGTGGCAAATTTTAAGCCAAGTCGAGCTGCCTCTAAGTTTGCCTGTTGTGATGTCCGGCATAAAAACTTCAGCGGTACTTACGGCCGGCACCGCGGCGTTGGCGGCTTTAGTGGGAGGAAAGGGTATGGGTGCGGTTATCTTTGCCGGAATTAATTTTTTCCGCATGGAATTGATCCTTGCCGGCACAATTTACATTGGGATCATTGCAGTGCTCTTGGATCGGGTATTAACCTTTGTTGAGGAAAAAATGACGCCTTCATATATGAAATGATACTCCCTTTGTTTCCCTTATTAAGGAGGTGGTAATTCCGTTCAAAGCTAAATTAAAGAGTACGCCTTGGATGAACACATATTCTGCAAGGAGGAGAGTTATATGAAACGGTTTAAACTGTTTACGATAATGTTGGTTGTGGGTTTACTGTGGGTAATTTCTCCAGGCTGTCAAACAGATGTAAAGGGGGATGGAGTGGCCGCAGGCAGTATGAGATTGGCAACCCCGGCTGAGTGGACCGAGCGGGCGGACGGCCTGCCCAATTTAGAAGCCCATTACGGATTTGAATATCCCCGGAGTGAACTCGTGATCCTTGAGTTGGGACTGGCATACCAGGCGGTTGGCACCGGGCAGGCTGAAGTGGGTATAGGTGATGCCACAGAAGGTCGTATTGCTCAATACAACCTGGTGGTACTGGAAGACGACAAGCAGTTCTTCCCCGCTTACAACCCATCGCCGGTTATCCGCAAGGAAATTCTGGTTCTTTATCCGGAAATCGCAGATATCATGAAAGACCTTTCTGTCCGACTGGATCTTGAAACACTGACGTTGCTGAATAAAGAAGTTGCCGTAGAAGGCAATCAGCCCGAAGATGTGGCCCGGGCCTTTTTAGTTGAGCAGGGGTTGATCTCTGGAGCTGAACCGCAAACTGACCCGGCAAAAGGGACTCCGGTTGTTGTCAGTGGCAAGACTTTCGCCGAGGCGTTAACGCTTGGTTACCTCACTGTTTACCTGCTGGAAGACAGGGGTTTTACCGTTGTTGATGAAGTGGGCCTTGCCGAAGTAGCTCTCATTCGCCCAGCCCTGGAATCAGGGGAGATCCATATTTACTGGGAATATACGGGAACGGGCTTAATGAACGTAATGGGCCACGACGAAGTTGTAACTGACCCCCAAATTTGTTATGAACTGATCAGGGATTGGGATCTGGAAAATAATAACCTGGTTTGGCTCGACCATGCTCCGGCCAATAACACCTTCGTTCTTTTTATCTCTCCGGAAGTGCACACGGAGTATGGCTGGAATAAAATCTCCGATCTTGCTGCCTATTTTCAATAACTTCAGCTGTCACAAAGGGTTCTGCCTGATTTAGTACAGTCCTTTGTGCACGGGTGTGCCAGCGGATCTCCTGGCACCTTATTTACCTTTAGAAAAGTAGTTATCAAGGTGATAGGAGACCATCCCCGTGATAACTACTTTTCTGGCTGGGATGCATTTTTCAGCAGCAGCAGCATGATGTTATTCAGGAAGCAGTCGCAGGACGGGAGGAGACCTTGCAGAACCGCTCCGCTAAGGCCGGTGAATGGTGGCCCTGGTGCGGACAGGAGCTTCTGCCGGCCCGCTGACTCCTCCCGCATTATTTCTCCCTGACGCAACTTTGCCTTAATTGTGGAAGCCGTATTCAAGCTATGGATGATAATGGGGCCGCGACAGTTTATGCGGCTGCGGCAGCTTGAACGGTCACCCCCGTTTCTGGGTGCGGGGCCGGGTGTTTCTGCAGCGGGGTCTCCTGCTCCGGCTGAGCTTGCTTCTTCCATCCCCTCTACCTGCAGGAAATTTAAATAGCCCACAGTTGTTTCCCCCAATCTATCCCCATCTCGCACCTTCACAGGCAACAGCACCAAACCCTCGGAGAAAGGCAGGGGAATGTGGTGGCGCACCCCCAACAGTGCGCCGCTGCGCCGCCGTAATGATGTCAGGTCCAGGCAGCAATAGCGGGCAATCAGCTTTAGCGCCCAGGAGAGGCTGTGGTAGAGTTGATATGTTTGCACCAGGGTAAAAACCTCCGTTCCTTCAACCCCGGCACGGTATACAGGCAGTAGGGCAACCAGGCCCTCTTCCAGATATTGCTGTATGGATGTTTCGCTGTTCATGCTTGCCTCCTTTCCGGATCGGTTATTCCCCTTAACACTGCAACCCTAATAAAGTATTGTTCTTATAGCTTAGCAGTTGCTCCTGGGGACGCATATTCATTTGCCCCTTGATAAAAATGCGAAACTATTCCTCGCTGAAACAGTTATTAGCATCTTCCATATGGTCAGTTTCGTCCCCCATATTTTCCCCTGAAACCCGGGTGGTGAGGGCCACCAGGGACTCCAGATCCAGTTGGCCGGCTACTTCCACAAGGCGCCGGTGGTCGCCGGTGCAGACACCGTGGCGCTTGATCACTTCGCTGAACTCCTGCAGGTCGTGCTCCCGCATAGCCCAGCGCAGGTTACCCGATTTGTCCGTGACGGGCGGGGTGAAGTGGGAGAGCTTATGGTCCAGCAGCACTTTCCTCCCCTTGCTCCCCAGGCCGTTCCAGACAGCTTCGTTGATAATGATCAGCAGGTCGCAACCGCTTAAGAGGCGCCACTGTTCCGGGGCAATGGTGGCCTTTCCGGTAATGACCTGCCCCTTGCTTTTCCAGGTGCCGCGGCGGAGCAGGCAGGCGACGGAAGCCTCCTGCAGGTGGGGATGGTAGCGGGCGATAATGGAGTCTACTGCTGCCTTGACTTCGGGTGCAGGGCGGTAGCGGCTGTTCAGTTCGATGTGCACCGCCGGGATGACCGGGCTTGTCCCTGGGATCGCCGGGGATATTTTTGTTTCCTCCACTTTTCATTCTCCTCCTTTTTGGACGTTGCCAGTACAACGTCACTGTCTGACGCTACACGGACCACGTTTGTGGCGAAAAGCATCACGTGCAGTGAAACATCGGGGCAAAAAAATTTCGTCCTGCCGTACACTTAAGAGCTCAGATAGCGCCCACTATTTCACTACCTTTACTTCGTGATGTGTGATATTTTCTGCCCTTATTATACTTCACACAGCATGATAGTCAAGCTAAAATTTTGAATGGCATGAAATTATTCCTTGCCATATTCACATAAAGTGATATAATATGTGTAACTTCTCAGGCATCAAAAATTACCATAACACTTGGAAAAAATATAAGTTCACGGTACACCCCAAAACGTTTAGAAGGAATAAAGGTTTACATGGCATAGATTCAAAGGCAAGGCGAAAAGGGTATAGTGTACTGCTGAGTAGTAACAAATTTGTCTTAGCTAATGGTAAGGAGCAGATGTGCAATGGCCACTTTTGGAGAACGCCTCCGCTACTTAAGGGAAGGAAAGGGTCTTAAACAAGCAGAACTGGCAAAACTGTTAAAGCTTGAAAGTAGTTCCACAATATCCCAGTATGAAACCTTAAACAGAATTCCCGATGCCCACATTCTGCAAAAAATGGCGGATATTTTTGATTGCAGCTTGGATTATCTTCTGGTACGAACCAACATCCTCAAAGAAGCGGACTATCCCAACCTGGACCACGAGCTAACCCAAATCATGCAAGAGCTGGGGCCTGATCTTACTTTGCACTTTTATGATCTTAAAGGAATGACCGATGATGAAAAGAAAGATTTGAAGTCTTTTTTACAGTTTTTGAAGATCAGAAGGGAGCAGAAGGGGGGAGAATAACTTAATTCATCAGGGCCTTATATTTTTTTCCATCAATGCCGAACATACGTTTTATATATTATAACGATAATACAAACAGGAGGCTACCATGTACCAGCTCATGGCCGAAAAAGCCAATAAGCTATTAGTAAAATATCAAGTTTCCGAATTTCCCATTTCTCTGGAGACAATCGAGCACATTCTTATCAGCGAAGGCATAAATATCCAGATTACCAGCTACCTCAAGCGTGCCTTGTATTGCGATAACGTTATTTACATCGGTGAGGCCCTGGAGCAAAGCTGCTACCGGGAATACATGATCCATGAAACAGCCCACACCTATCACTACGGCAATACCGCCTTACTGGATCCTGTTATTGTGAATAAAAACGAAGGTCAGGCCAGGGCATTTGCTGCTTATTTTCTGATGCCCATAGGACTATTTGAAAAATATCTTGCCTTTGATGAAAACAATTATTCCCTGGCAGAATCCTTCGGTGTTAACCAGGAGCTCATTGAAACCCGCAAGTCATTGTCCCAGGGATTAATTAATAGTGGCATGTTTTACAAGTTGAGGGAAGAAATGCAACACCTGTGGCGTTAATTTGTTTTTTTGTAACTGCTCAGGTATACAGTGACCCGGGTTGCAGGATACCTGTTTACAACCGCAGCCTCAATAAAGA
>SLRC01000166.1 GCA_007131175.1 Syntrophomonadaceae bacterium | reverse complement strand
TAACCGCTGAGCTGCTGAACCCGGAAAACACCTCTTCAGGACTGACAAGGTTTGTTACAATTAAGGCTAAAGGCACCATCAAAGGCACAATATCCAGCCGGACCCAGCCGCTAATGAAAAGCAGGACTAGCGCGGTTAGTATAGCCATAATCAGTATAATATCAAGCGTCAATTCCAGTTCCCCTCACCCTACTCAATTAGCGTGAATTAAAGACCAAGAGGCCAGAACAGCATAATCAGGGGAATGGCCACAAGGGTGACTATTATTTCCAAAGGCAGGCCCATCCGCCAGTAATCGCCAAACTGGTAGCCACCCGGGCCCATGACCAACGTATTTGATTGGTGTCCAATCGGTGTAAGGAAGGCACAGGAAGCCCCAATGGCCACACTCATCAGGAACGGATCCACAGAAGCACCCATACCGTATGCAATGCTAATGGCAATGGGTGCCATCAGTACCGCAGCGGCAGCGTTATTGACTATGTCTGACAGAAACATTGTTACAACCAATACGATGGTTAAAATAGCCCATGATGCCAAATTGCCGGCAATATTTATAATACTCCCGGCGATGAGTTGTGCACCCCCCGTTGTTTCCAAGGCCTGGCTCACCGGGATCATTGCCCCCAGCAGGATAATTATGGGCCAGTCAACGCTTTCGTATATTTCTTTTAGTGAAAGAAATCCTGAAAGAACCATTACTATTGCTGCCGTGGTGAAAGCAACCTGAACAGATAGATAGCCTAAAGCTGCCAGGGCAATTGCTGCTGCGAATAATCCCATAGCCAGAACCACCCGACGGGGTTTTCCCAGTCTCATTCCCCTTTCCGCCAGGGGCAACAAGCCCAAATTAGGCAACACTTCCTGCAATGTTTCCGTATCACCCTGGAGAAGCAAAACATCACCGGCCCGCAGGCGAATGCTATCGGGGCGAGCCCGCAGACGCCCCCCTTCTCTGGCCACTCCGAGCAGATTTACTCCGTAACGATTACGCAGGTTCAGGGAACGGGCTGTCCGGCCCTGTATTACCGAGGTTGGGGTAACCGTTACCTCCATCACACTTACCTCATCAGAGCTCAGGTCCTCTGCACCTATTTTTTCCGAACCTTCCAACTCCAGCCCCGTAACGTCCAAAAGTTCCTGGATAACATCTGCATTGGCCTTGACGATTACGCTGTCGCCTGCTCTTAGGACCCTGTTGAGAGAAGGCGCCGGCAGCTTTTGCCCATCTCTCACATAGCCCACCACAATCACGTCCGCATCCGTTGCATTTTCTAATTCACGCAGTTTTTTCCCGGCAAACCTGGAATCTTCCGGCACCCTTATCTCTGTTATGTAATCTTTTATCTCAAACAGTTCCTCAGGGGAAAGCTGTCCCTTGCGCCTGGGCATCAGGCGCCAGCCAATAAAAACAATAAACAGAACACCGGCCAGTGCCACACCTCCGCCCACCGGGGCAAAATCAAACATACGGAAGGGTTCCCCTCCATTTACCTCTGCACGGAACAGGGAAATAATGATATTTGGCGGGGTTCCCACCTGTGTAATGAGACCGCCCAGGAGTGAGCCAAAGGCCAGGGGCATAAGAAAGAGGGACGGGGAGCGCTCATTCTTACGGGCCATGCGGATGGCCACGGGCATAAAAAGGGCCAAAGCTCCGATATTATTCATAAAAGCAGAGCAGACACTTACCGCCACTACAAGGGCCAAAAGCTGCATGATTGGGTTTTTACCCACCCGGGCCATGAGCCGCACGATGGAATCAACCATCCCCGAGTTCAAAAGGGCGCGACTTACCACCAGCACTGCCGCCACTGTAATCACCGCATTAGGTGCAATAATTGTAGCTTTATTAGGCTTTACAAGTTATTTCCGCTTTAAAAGCAAGGTCGGCAAAATGACGAAAGAGAAAGACATGCTAAACAGCCGCATTCAGGAACTGGAAGCAGCACTAACTGAGCTCGAGCAGAAAGTTAATACCGGTGAGTTGATAACAGAATATGAAGCAAGCAACGAAGATAATGACATCAATATAAAGGCTGACGAACAGGTATAGCAAATAAAGAGTGGGACACATGCGCTGGGTACGGACCCTATTGCACGGTACTTCAGAAACAAGTGGACAATAAAAATATGACCACGGAATGTGGTCAGTTCAAAAGCCATGAAGCTCGATTTTTATGGTGCCGGAGACCGGACTTGAACCGGTACGACCTCTTAAGATCGAGGGATTTTAAGTCCCTTGCGTCTGCCTGTTCCGCCACTCCGGCATGTCAACCCCGTAAATTTCGGTTGTTGATAAATTTTTTACTACGCAGAAAACTCGTATATTCGCTTTTATATCCGCCTAAAAGCCAGTATTTCATTACATTATTTGCTTAAAGACGCAAGGGATTTTTAATACTAAACGCCTGTATTAACGTCATTATATAAGGAAACTGTGCATTTGTAAAGTCGGAGTGCAGAGAATTTTGGGTTACCTGCGTCTGACACGTAACCAAAGTATCCTGCTACGGGTATAACCCATAATATAATTTATGGTTTTTCACCCAAACATGGGCTAGATTTAAACCCCTTTTGGTCAGCTGGGATACGAATGAACCTACGGCCGACATAAAAACACAATTATGTTACTTATGGTCAGCACCATAAATTATACCCGTGGAGAAAGGAGCTCCAGGGGTATATTCAACATCTTGTAGACAAAGGCAGAATTAAAGTCCACATTTGTGGCAATAGCCTTGTCAATTCCCTTCTCTTCATATATCACAAGGGCAGCCAGTCTTTCAATCACGTTATGTAAATTTAAAGTTGATTGTTGATTATCCCACATTTCCTCTTTTTATTGGCACTTGTTTTTTGGTATAATTAAGAACCTGAATTACTTCATTAATATCATGAAAAAAATTTGAGCGTTTAACTGCATCAAGGTCAAGTTTAATATTGGTTAAGTTTTCATTGATATAATTGAAGGTTTGAAGAAGGAGTGTGCCTCATTAATTATGTCAGAATCAGAAAATACTAAAAAGATAAATATATGGCATGGCATGGATGCAGACTCTGTTGTAAGTGAACTGGGAACCTCATTGCAGCATGGATTAACCACTGAAGAAGTAGAAATACGTCGCAATAAATATGGCAAAAACAAACTTCCTGATTCAAAAAAGAGAAGTGCATTCATGCGGTTTCTCTCTCAGATTAACAATGTATTAATGTTACTGTTAATTGCGGCTGCGGTAGTTACTGCACTTATGGGGCATTGGATTGATACAGCCGTGATATTTGCTGTTGTTTTAATTAATGCGATTGTCGGCTTTATACAGGAAGGTAAAGCTGAAGAAGCAATTGGAAGTATAAAAAAGATGCTCACCCTGCAGGCAACGGTTATTAGGGAATCTAAACGGCAAACAATAGATGCAGAAGATCTTGTGCCCGGGGATATCGTCATTCTAAAATCAGGGGATAAAATTCCTGCAGATGCCCGCATTGTTGAAGCAAAAGATTTCAAATTGGAAGAAGCTCCCCTTACAGGTGAATCTACAGATATAAGAAAAACCACGGAATTAGTAGAAGATGATGCTGTAATCGGTGATCGGAAGAACATGGCATATTCTGGCACCATGGTTACGACCGGAGAGGCAACAGTTGCTGTAGTGGCTATCGGAGAAGATACCGAAATAGGAAAAATTACACGGATGATCTCCGAAGTGAATGTAATGACAACCCCCCTTCTTCAAAAAATAGATCATTTCGGGAAACTGCTGTCAGTAGTAATACTGACAATTGCCGCATTATTTTTTGCTTTTGGCTACTTCATCAGAGACTATACACTCGTTGAATTGTTTATGGTGGTTATAAGTCTTGTAGTGGCTGCAATTCCTGAGGGACTACCAGCTATCATGACTGTTACCCTGGCTATTGGTGTACAGAAAATGGCCCGGCGTAATGTTATTATCCGGCGACTGCCCTCCGTAGAAACACTTGGTTCTGTAAATGTAATTTGTTCAGATAAAACCGGGACCCTTACACGAAACGAGATGACGGCAAAAACCATCGCTACCGCCGATTATTTTTATGATGTGGAGGGTTCAGGATACAAACCAGAAGGGAAAATACATAAAGAGGAGATGCAGGTAAATGTTAGTGAAGAAACCGTTCTCGAGCAATTGGTGCGCTGCATTAGAACCTGCAATGAATCATATGTGTACGAAGGCGAGGATGGTGAGTGGAAGCTCGAAGGAACACCAACGGAAGGCTCATTAAATACACTGGCATATAAAGCAGGTTATAAAGACTTCAAACCCAAGTGCATTGACTTTATACCGTTTGAATCGGAACGCAAGTTTAGCGCCAGCCTAAATGAACATGAACACAAACGCTATGTTTATGTAAATGGGGCACCTGAGAAAATACTTGAAATGTGCCAGCTTCAGCTAACGGAGGAAGGAAATAAAGAGCTGGATCACGATTTCTGGAAAGACCGAATCAATTCTCTGGCGGAGCGGGGCGAGAGAGTAATTGCCTCGGCATATAAGGAAGCAGATGATTCAATGGATAGCCTGGATGAGAGTAATGTTAAGCGTAACCTTATATTCCTCGGCTTAACAGGAATCTTTGATCCACCACGTGATGAAGCGATCGCTGCTATTGAGAATTGTAAAAAGGCCGGAATACGTGTTATTATGATTACGGGGGATCATGCCATAACTGCGAAATCAATCGCTGATAAACTGGGAATCGGCAATAATAAAAAAGCCGTAACAGGTTCAGAAATTGAAAGCATGGATGATGGTGAACTTGAAGAAGTTGTCAAAAACAGCGATGTGTTTGCCAGAACCGACCCGGAGCATAAGCTGCGGTTAGTAAAAGCTCTGCAGGCCAATAATTTGCTTGTTGCCATGACCGGCGACGGAGTTAATGACGCCCCTGCTCTAAAGCGTTCAACCATTGGTATCGCCATGGGCATAAAAGGCACAGAGGTTACAAAAGATGCTTCGGAAATGATTTTAACAGATGACAACTTTGCTTCCATTGTAAATGCTGTGGAAGAAGGACGAACCGTATATGAAAACATAAAGAAAACCATCCTGTTTCTTCTCCCAACTAACGGAGCACAATCTTTTGTCCTTATGGCAGCAGTTTTATTGGGGATTACCTTACCCATAACACCGGTACAAATTCTCTGGGTTAACATGGTTACTGCTGTAACTCTGGCCTTGTCACTCTCTATAGAACCTATGGAAAAAAGAATAATGTCACAGCCGCCACGCAAACCTGATGAACCTATACTTGGTGGTTACTTTATCTGGCGCATTGTTTCTGTCTCTTTTATTATCGGCGGTATCAGCCTTGCTGCATTTTGGGTATACAATTCCAGCGGACAGGACATAGACGTTTCCCGTACAATTGCCGTAAATATGCTTGTATCGGGACAGATATTTTACTTGTTTAACTGCCGAAAGATACTTGGAACCAGTCTAAACAGAGAATTTTTTAGCAACAAGCATGCATTTTTAGCTGTTGCAGCTCTGGTGCTGCTCCAAGTATTATTCACATACGCTCCTTTCATGAATATCTTTTTTGGAACATCCCCCATTTCTGGTTTCAAGTGGTTGCTTATTTTATTGGCCGGGTTAATTATTTTCTTCATAATTGAAGGAGAAAAATACTTTGTAAATAGAGTTACGCTCAGTTCTAATGAATGGATAAAAGCTAAGTAAGGGGGCTTTGTAATTAGCAAGGATAAAAACAGAGTCAGTTCCTATTTATGATGATTAATCTGTATCATGTTCTATATGTTCTACTCTTTCTAAACTGTTATCAATAATGCGTGGCGTGAACAGTCTCTGCAGAACCCAGGAGACTAAAGCAACGACCACGATCGCAATCAGGGTTGCGGGCTCAAAGATCGCTGTTGTCTCTGCACCGTTGATCGGTACAGAAGAAAATATACCTTCAAACAGTCCCACAAAAAACTCGGTTGCAGCATAAATACCACGCACAAAACCATTATCTGGATTTGCGCCCAGTAACTTAAATAAAAAGCGAATGATCAGGCTAACTAACAATAGAGTAAATATTGTACCAATAGTCCGTTGTGGCGTATTTCTTTCCTGTTTGATAATGCGTGACTCTTTACGTTTGCTCACTTCTACCATTGTTCTGACCGCCTTTAAGCAATATTTCTTCTATAACCGCTTACTTCCCTTTCCCTGACAAAGGTAGCTAGTACAGCGTCCCATAAATTCGTTCTTTAAAAAAAATAAAAGTGCAGCCTTTTTCTCCACTAATACTCTGCCAGCATAAACGAAAATTGTTCTATCAGCATCTCTACAAGCTCCGGG
>SLRC01000114.1 GCA_007131175.1 Syntrophomonadaceae bacterium | reverse complement strand
TGAGCAACACTGACATGATGAAACTAATCAACATGCATATGCTCCTCGGTACGGAAAAATAAACGACGGGCATTTTCACCACAGACCATCTCCACCTCCGTTGCCGTAAGGCCCGCCGCCTCCATTTCACGCCGGTAGCGAAGTGGGGCGAGCAGGGGGTAATCACTGCCCAGCAAAAGGCGGGATAAAACACCAATTTCCCTGGCCACAAGATAGATTTTTTGATCATATAAGAAGGGACCGGCAGCAGTATCGTAGTAAACCCGCTGCAACTGTCGCTGTAGCTCCGGCATTAATTCATAAAAAAGAAGGCCGCCGCCCCAGTGCGCATAAATTATATCCTGGTCAGGATTTGCAGCAGCAAAGAGTGCCGCCTCCTTAACCGAAATATCACCCTTACCGGTGTACCGGTGACCCACATTTTCATTCACATGCAAAAGGAGAGGCAACCTTCCTTCCCGGCATATCCCGGCCAGCTTGCTGGCTTCCTTCCCGTCCAGGGGGAAACCCTGCCCCCAGGGGAACAGCTCGCCTACACCTGCAGCTCCCCCATCCCTAGCTCGCCTGATTTCCGCTTCAACCCCGGGTCGGCCTGGTGAAACCACAGCCATGGGTAAAAGCCGACCCGGATAACACCGGGCCGCTTCCAGAACATAGTCATTCATCAGGCGGCACAAGCCCTGGTCATTTGCGGCAAAACCGCTTACAGCAGCCATAGCCACACCATTCTTAGCCATACTTTGCAGCAGATCCTCCACCGTGGCATATTTATGTCCTTTACTGTTACATATTGAATGCAAAAAAACGTCCTCAGTAGTATATCGCTCAATTTCACAAGTTACCTCCGGGGGGAACAGGTGAACATGCACATCAAACAAACCGGCCACTCCTTCCATTTTTACCTGTATTCTTTTTTATATCTTAAACCATTATATCTTTATATCTTAAAAATAAATATACAGGTCAGGCTATCTGCGTGTAGGAATTTATCTTTTCCCCGAATCTAAATCTTACTGACCTGCTTTTCGGCAGCTTTGTGAAGACAACAGTTAAGGCAAATTTACAGCTTCCGGCAGCTTTTCTTTCACACAGATATGTGTATATAACAATGTCCCTTCAGGTGCATGTTGCCATGCCGCTTCTGCCAACATGGTTTTAATATGCCACGTATAACCGTCGCTGGAGACCATTACAGCACCATGCCGGTCGTTGCGGTACACTTCCGGATCATACTCTTTTAAGATGTTAATTATCTCCCCATGAGGATGACCAAAAGTATTGCGGCCCACCTGGATCACAGCAACCTTTGGGTCCACTGCTGCCAGTAATGATGAGAAGGCAGACATGTAGCCACCGTGGTGAGGAACCTTTAGTATTGTGCTTTTTAAGGGTGCCTTTTCCCTGAGCAACCATGCGGCGGCGCTATCTTCAATATCACCGGTGAAAAGAAAGCTTACTTCCCGGTACAAAAGTCGCATTACAAGCGAATTGTTGTTCACATCGCTACCCGTGCCCCTGAAAAGGTGTGTGGGAGGACCCAGCACATCCATTTTCAGAGATGGTCCCAAAATCAGAACATCTTCTTCTTGCAGTGTAGACTGGGGGATACCCCGTGCCGCAGCCATGTCCAGAAGCCTTATATATGATTCCGTTTCAACCTCTTCTTTGTTGGTTATAAGCAATTCCACCGGGATTTTTTCCAAAACGGGCAGCAAACCCCCGTAATGATCCTCGTGGGGATGGGAAATAATCACCAAATCAAGCTTACGCACACGTCGATGTTCCAGGTAAGGGACCACAACTTGCCGGCCCACCCGGTCAATATCCCCCATGTATGCCGGACGGCCCCCACCGTCCAGCAAAATATTCATACCTGAGGGTGTACGTATGTAAATGGCATCCCCCTGACCCACGTCCAAAAAGACCACTTCCAAAGGTTTTTCCGGTAATGATGGGAAGCCCCACCAGGCAAAAGGTAAAACAATCGTAAGCGACACTGCCATTATGTGAAAAAGGCGCAATTTATGCTTCAGTGCTTTAAGCGGGCTTAAAAGTATGGGTAAGTTCTTAATGACTTCGCCGTTCTTCCAGGCCACTAAGGTGAAAATGCTGTAATAAAGGATAATTTCCCAAAAGCGGGGAGGAAGCACGGATATTGTGGCAAAATCAAGTGTACTAAAACAAGCGGTAAGCACGAGGATATAAGCAAGGAGGGGATGCGCGGCCAGGGTAAGAAAGGATGCCGCCAGCGGGATAAAAAGACCAAAAAATGCACAAACAAGTCCGATACCCAGTAACAAAGCCATCACAGGCAGAATAAGGATATTCGCAGGCAGAGCTACAAGGGAGATTTCCTTAAAGTAGAAGGCAATAAGGGGCAGGATACCAATCTGCGCTGCAATGGTTACAGCTGCCAGGCCGGCCAGGTTGTCCATCCAGGATGAAGGGATAAAAGACGCAGGCAGACGGGCAATAGCAAAGCCAATCATCTGCTGCAGGGAATTTGTAAATAACAGTATAGAGAGGGTGGCCCCGTAAGAAAGCTGCATCCCCACATTAAATAAATGCAGTGGATTATAGATCAAGGTCAAGAGACCGGCCAGGGCAACGGTAGTGGGCAGATCCTTTCGCCTTCCCAGGCTCAGTGCTAACACTCCCATGGCGATCATGATAAACGCACGCAACGTGGAGGGTTTCAAGCCGGTCAGGTATGTGTAAACAAAAAGGATAAGCAGAAGAAGCAGGCAGGCAGGCCATCCACCAAGACCGACCCGTTTAAAAAACAGAAACAGCAGTGCAGCAAGAAGTCCCACATGAAGCCCTGAAACGGCCATCATATGCGCCACGCCGGAACGGCGCACCGCCTCTTCAACTGCAGGATCAAGGGCCTGGCGTTCACCAAAGAGAATCGCCACCAGCAACCCTCCTGCCCTGTTTGGCAGTTGGTCCTGCAAAACCACCTTCATCTTTTCTTTTAACTCCAGGGCAAATTTGCGCACCGGTGAAAGGGATGGGGAGAATTCCCCCATAACGAGAGAAGCCGTCTCTCCGTAAAAAGCCGCACTCATGCCCCTTGTCTCGAGAAAGAAACGGTAATCAAAGCCACCGGGATTGCGCTTTCCTTCGGGTACAACAAGCATACCGCGCACACTCACCTCCTGTCCGTAAGCAAGAGGTGTATCTGCCTCCCCATCCCGGTACAGGGTTACCCTTACCGTGCTGGCAGCAGCCTTTTTTCCTTCCCGCAGCTGTATAAAATCAAGACTAAGGGGAAAAACGACCCTGTCATCATGCCAAAGTGGTTCGTCGGCCACCATTCCCACAAGCGTGCAGCGCTGGCCGTCATATTCCTGCAGGGCACCATTCACTTTTTTAATTGCCAGATTAAAAGCGAGGGAGCCGGCAATGAGAAAAAGGAGCAAAAAGGGAATTAAGACTTTAAAACCTTCCTGCCTGGTCCGCAGGTTCCAGACCGTAAATAGCAGTGCTCCCACTGCAAGATAAAGCCCTGCCTCAACAGTTATTAGGCGTCCAAGAGCGATCCCGAAAACATACGGGATCGTTAGAAAAACTAGGAGACGGTTCATGGAAGCACTCTCCGTTTAATCATTGCAACAACAGGGAATACTTCTACGCTTATCTTCATTTTCCTGTCCCGAAAACGGAAAAACAAGTTAGACCCCCACGCCGCCACGCCCCAGCGGCACCAGCAGATGAATGAAAATGCACAAGAGGGGTGCAAGGTTGCCTGTGAGCAACCATTGAGGCTCGATGAAAAGGCTTTGCTGGACCGGGGTTTCCACATTTTACTGTCTGAGCGCAGCGAGTTTAAAATGTGTGCCGGGACGGAAAAGCCCGCCAATATAATCTTAATTGAGAATGCGGTTGTAAACAGGCACCTTGCACCCCGGTGCTACAAGTGCAGACAGCTTTTATTTTCGGGACAGACGGCCATGCCGGCACCATCAGAAGGATGAAAATGCCCGGATTATGCTGGCATAGAGGGTTTAACAGGTTTTATCTCTTTTCCGGCTCACTGGTTTCTGACCTCTGACCTCTGCATTTTCAGGACAGAAAACTGCAACAGGCTCGATTAACTCCTGTCAGCCAATCCATTGCACCATTGTGACCAGGGGTTTAACAAATACAATGCGAAAACCATGCCTCAGGACGTGGTGGCGGAAGACTATGTTGGCCAAAAGAGGGCTGTGCCTGTAATAAAATGTAACGCATGCACGCCCTGCAGCACTGGTAAAAAGAACTTCATCCCGGAATTGCCGTAGTGCTGCAATATGTCCAGCCTGGGGAGTATCATGCAGCAAGGCATAGAATAAACAGTCGAGTGGTAAGAAACCACCTCCCCTTCCCCTGCCCCGCCATTGGCCATCGTCTGCCCTTTCTTCGTCAAAGATAAGGGTGGCATCGCTTAACTTATTTTCTTCTTCAACGGAATAATATTTATCTTCTGCAGCTTTATCTGCAGGCAATGCCTTTCCTGTCCGCCCGTCCACCACAACGGCATCTTCACCCCAGGTTGTAGGATCGTTGGCATCACGAACCTGACCCTCTTCTGCAGGATTGGTCCAGACCACAAAGTGGTAAGCATCCTCTGTCCGTGTATCATGCTCAGCATTACTGAGAATACGGATATCGGGCTGCTCGAGTTTAATTTCATACCCACTATCCCTGGGAAAAAGTTCATCAAGTTTATGCTGGGCCCTGCTATGTGCTTCCTGAAGAACATAATAGGTTAAAACAGCACTGTCCTGGGACGTCCCCCGGCGCCGTTCCCAGAGCCACTCCGCCCTGGAACGGTAATAAACCCCCGCCATTTCCCTCCCTATTTCGTGTTCTTCATCTATATTGCCGGCAAGGCCGAGGAGCCATGAATCAAGTATAGTAAACCTTTCCATGGAATCAATATTTGTAATGCGCTTATCCACATTCCTTGCAACGGCATCAGCTATTTCCTGCCTGGTCACCTGAGGCACTTCTGGTGGCGCATCAAGGGCTCCCATAAATTCTTTGCTTTGACTCAAAATAGCGATCATACTGGCTTCAACGAGTTCATCAAGTGTTTCAAATTCAGCAGAAACTATGCCCATGGGGACAAAGAAGAACATAAACACAAAAAAGAGAATAGAGAGAATTAACTTGACCAATAGACTTGACCTCCTTGTTCTAAAGGTAGATATAAGGCAGATTTGTAATTGCTACGGCAGCTAAATATGCCAGAATTAGAATGAAAATGATCCAAAAAAGGGGCCGCCGCAAGAGCTCTTTCTTCCTTTGCTTTTTTGCCGCGGCTTGTGTCGGGTATTCGGTTTCTGCTACAGCCTCACTTATTTCACTGAAAGGGAAAAAACCTGCCAGCTCCGGCACCTGCCGTGCCTCCAACCAATTTGGAAAATTATTTTTCCAGATGAAGTCATCCGGACTGATTCGCCCCTCTTTTGCATATTGCCCCAACTTTTCCAGACTATAGGGACCGTAATCTTTCCCTGCAATACTCAGATGCCATTCATCCATTTTTTCCTTACCTCCCTGTAGAAATAGCCACTTTATGCCATTTGCCATCCTAAAGCAATTATAAGTGAGCGGATTTAAAAAATAATCACCCCAGGGGTGATTATTTAAGCTTTACTAAAGGAAATAGTTAGCTCAATCAAGAAATAGCTATATAAGAAGAGTTAAAGAAAGTAAAAAAATTGTAATAGAAGGGAACCTGAACATTCTGGTTAAAGTAATATGGGATATGTAAAAATATTTAGGGAACACAGGCGGAGCATTATACCAATGGGGGCATTCGTAGCCTGGCTTTGGGTCTTTCCCCTCTTTGGCACGTTGCAGCTAAACTTTCCCGATCAAAACAGCCAGTTTCTTTTATTTAACATTTTATTTCTGGGAGGAAATGCCTCCGGATATGCTGTGTCATTTTTTATTAAAAAAAATACCCTCAAAAAGTCTCTTACCTATTATGCTCCCCTGGTAAACCTCTTCATTACCAGCATAATTGCCTTCATGCTCTGGGTACTTCCCGCCATTCTTTTATCACAAAAGCATCCCTTTTCATTTTTGGTTTTTAATATTTTTCCCATACTGGCGGGTATGGCCACCGCAGTTTATTTTTGCGCATGGGGTGTTACCATTTATCAGGTTTCTTCAAGGATGAGGGGAAAATACATGGGTGCCATGATGGCATGTGCTTCCATCCTGACAATGGCAGTTCTTTTAATTTCCAAGTTTTATCCCCTGCTTGCGCTCCTCTTAGCCGGTCTTCTCCTCACATTACCCGCATTTTATACCCGCCCTGACCAAAGTGTTCCACATAACCACAAATACCAGGGATTAATGGAGTTGTTAACCCATACCACTGACAAAAATAATACGGGCTTTTTAAAGCCCCT
>SLRC01000165.1 GCA_007131175.1 Syntrophomonadaceae bacterium | reverse complement strand
CACCTCACCATGTAACGATAAACGCTAAGTTAACAAAAACGGGTCATGAAGCTTGCCTTAAAATAGTCTGGCCAAAGGAAAAATGGCGCCACCTGGGCCTGCAAAAAGAGCAGCTGCTAAAGATACAACTTCCACCGGATAAGATATTTTTAACAAAAGATGAGCAGGCCAAGCAGCGGTGCCTTTGATAAACCCGGAGGGGCAGGCTGGATAAAAAACGCGCTGCGTGTTTCTCCAACAATGACCTGCTTTCCGGTGACAAGATTAATTACCTCTTCTAGCAGGAAAATAGAGCTATTTGAAGAATTTAATGAATAATTAAAACTGCAGGCCAACACATGACTATTAAACACATGGAGTTCTTATGGAACAAAATGATCGTCTACTCTTAATATATGAAATTTTCATGGCAATCCTTGCCCTAATGGTAATAGCTATCCTCTTTATTGAGCTAATCAGTCCCATTACAGAGGAACAAAGGGCACTATTTGCAACCATTGATCTGTCCGTTGTAGCTATCTTCGCTATTGACTATTTCTATCGTCTTATACAAGCAAAGGACAAGTGGCAATATTTTAAAGAGAACATTTTTGAACTTATAGCCATTATGCCATTTGATAAAGCTTTCCGTATAGCAAGGCTTGCAAGGTTGAGTCGTATAGCAAGGCTTTTAAGGTTGAAGCGTTTGGCCAGATTTTCCCGAGTATCTAGGTTTACAAGGCTTTTACGTTTATTTGCTTTTTTTCGCAGGTTTGGCAATACTTTCTCCGGTATAATCAAAACAAATGGTTTGATCTATATGATACTTGCTATGATCATCATTGTTATTGGTGGAGCCTTTGGGGTTTTGGCTTTAGAGCCAGGCATTGGAGCTTTCGGTGATGCTATATGGTGGAGTTTAGTAATGACAACTTCTGTAGGCTATTACGACATTTCACCAGAATCTGTTGGCGGAAGGGTCTTGGCTGGTATTCTCATGATCGTGAGGATAGGGTTCATAGGGATGTTAACAGCCAGTGTGACAACTTACTTTGTGGACAGGTTGTGGAACAAGGAAGTGGATCAAAAGTCTGTATTGGATGAACAGATCGAGTATGTAAAACGTAAGTTGGGTCATCTTGAAACTTTATCCACTGAAGACTTAGCTAGAATTCAGGAAATAATTACAAATGTATGGAAAGGAAAAAGAAAGGAGAAATAGGGGTGTTGTCAAATTACCCTTATGCCGGAATACTGAGGAGTGAGAGTCTGTGAGACCGATATGGAAAGGCGCTATTTCGTTCGGCTTGGTTAATATCCCCATTAGCCTCTATCCCGCAGAAGAGCACAATGAACTGAAGTTCCATCTTATTGATTCCCGGGATGACAACAAGATCAAGTATAAAAGGGTAAACGAGGTTACCGGTGAAGAGGTTCCCTGGGAGACCATCGTCAGGGCTTACGAGTTCGAAGACGGGGAATACGTGGTCATGACTGACCGGGACTTTGAAAGGGCGGATCTGTCGGCAACCAAGACTGTAGACATAGAAAACTTCATCAGGCAGGAGGAGCTCCCCCTTGTGTACCTGGACAGGCCGTACTACGTTGGACCGGCCAGTGGCGGGGAGAAGCCCTATGTGCTGCTTCGTGAAGTAATGAAAAAGACAGGTAAAATTGCCGTGGCCAGGGTTGTTATCAGAACCAGAGGTTACTTAGCCGTGCTCTACCCCCTGGATGACGTACTTGTCCTCAACCTGGTCAAATACCATGACGAGATTCGTCCTGTCGGGGAGTTAAAGATTCCCGGCTCTGCAAAGATTTCCGAGAAAGAGATGGAGCTGGCCGAAAGCCTGATCGATAAAATGGCCGCCGATTGGAAACCTGAAGATTACAGTGATGAATACAGGGAAGCGGTCATGAAAAGGATAGAAGCCAAGTCCAAAAGAAAGGGACAGGAACCCGTCGCTGAGGAAGGAGACGAAGAAGCCGCCATTCCCTCAGGGAAAGTTGTCGATATTATGGATCTTTTGAAAAAAAGCGTGGAGGGTAAGAAGAAATCCGGTCAAAAAGAGACACATAAAAAAAGCGGATGAAGAAAGCGGGCAACGGTTAAATGATAAGAAAACTGGAGGAATATAATAGGAAGCGGGACTTCACGAAAACCGCGGAACCCGCGGGGGAAAAAGAGGAAACAGCGGACAAGCTTAGGTTTGTCATCCAGTACCACGCTGCGACGAGAACCCACTATGACTTCCGCCTGGAGTGGGAAGGCGTCCTGCTGAGCTGGGTCATACCCAAAGGCCCTTCCTTTAATACCCGTGACAAGAGGCTTGCCGTGGAAGTGGAAGACCATCCCCTGGAATACAGGAATTTTGAGGGGATTATTCCCAAGCCGGAATATGGGGGGGGCGTGGTCATGCTCTGGGATGAAGGCTACTGGGAACCCCGCGTGGATGTGGCTAAAGGCCTCAGGGACGGGGCCCTGAAGTTCGTGCTCAGGGGGCACAGGCTTAAGGGAAAGTGGTCCTTACACAGGATGAAGTCCGGGTCCGCAGAGGAACGGAAGAACTGGCTATTAGTCAAGGAGAAAGATGAGTACACCATGGATAACGACGGGATTTCCGCGAACGACACCAGCGTCAGGACCGGACGGACTATGAAGGAGATCGAGGGAGACAAAAGCGTGGAGCACAAAAAACTACCCTTTGAGCGGACCGGGGTGCAGCTTGCAAAGCTCGTGGATAAAGCTCCTGCAGGAGAGGGCTGGTTTTTTGAGCTGAAATATGATGGATACAGGATCCTTGCCTTTCTGGACGGCGGGGATGTGCGGCTCATGTCGAGGAACGGGCATGATTATACCGGGAAATTTCAGGATATCGCCGATGCCCTGCGCCAATGGGCCAACGGAAGAAGCGTGGTCCTGGACGGGGAAGTGGTGATCTTCGGAGGGGAAGGCGGGACCGATTTTCAGGCCCTGCAAAACTATCTAAAAAACCCCGGGGACAAGAACCTCACCTACGTCGTCTTCGATCTCCTGGCCCTTGCGGGGGCAGACTTAAGGAAGAAGAGCCTGAGAGACAGAAAAGAGATTCTTGAGCCGCTCCTGGCTGACGCTCCGGAAAACCTCCATTACAGCAGGCACACAAGCGGAAACGGGAAAGAAATTTACCGGGCTGCCTGCAGGGCGAAGATGGAAGGCATAATTGGCAAAAGAGCCGATTCGGTCTACAGCGGAACGAGAAACAACGACTGGTTAAAGATAAAATGTGAAAACAGGCAGGAATTCGTTGTCGGGGGATATACGCTCACGGATAAAAAGAACAGTGGCGTGAGCGCACTTCTGCTCGGCGTATACGAGGGAAAGGACCTGGTCTATGCGGGCCGGGCCGGAACTGGCTTCACCGGGAAGACTATGCAGGAGCTGGAAGAAAAGTTTGCAAAGCTGCAGCGGAAGACGCCTCCTTTCAAAAATGCGCCGGAACAAAGAAGGAGCGAGACAATAACGTGGCTCAGCCCAATCCTCGTTGCGGAGGTCAGGTTTGCTGAATGGACCGACGAGGACCTGTTGAGGCAGGCCAGCTTCAAGGGTCTGCGCACCGATAAGGAAGCTGGGGATGTAAAGAGGGAATACGGAGAAAGAACAGCAGCAGCAGAAGGCAAACTGAAAGATCTTAACCCGACCCAAGAAGGAAACGCGAAGCAGGAAACTAACCGCAAGAACATCAAGGTAAACGGGGTAAGCCTGAGCAGCCCGGACAAGGAAATGTTTGAAGGGTTCGGAATAACCAAGGAAGATGTGGCCAGGTATTATGCAGAGGTGTCCGGACGCATGCTTCCTTTTGTGCGGGAGAGGGTGCTGAGCTTTGTGCGCTGCTCCGACGGAATAGACGAGGAGTGTTTTTATCAGAAGCACCTGCAACAGATACCCAGGGGAATGGGGAAAATCCCGGTCCGGGAAAAGAACGGAAAAACAAAGGATTACTTCTATATTGAGGATGTTTACGGCCTGATTGCAGCAGTCCAGATAAGTACCCTGGAATTCCATGTCTGGGGAAGCCGGATAGACCAGTTGGAAAAACCGGACATCATGGTCTTCGACCTGGACCCGGAGGAAGGCATGGATCAGGAAAAGTTGCGCGCTGGAGTAAGGGACATGAAGAAAGTGCTGGACGAGCTTTCTCTGGAATCTTACCTTAAAACCAGCGGCGGTAAGGGCTATCACGTGTTGGTTGCGTTGGAACCTTCTGCCGGGTGGGATGCGGTACGCAAATTTGCAAAGCTCACGGCCGTGGCCATGGGAAAGCGGTGGCCCGCGACCGCTACACCGCCAACATGAGGAGGGAAAAAAGAAAAGGCAGGATCTATATCGACTGGGTCAGGAACAACAGGAGCGCCACCAGCGTCGCCCCCTATTCCCTGAGGGCCAGGCCGGGAGCTCCCGTATCCATGCCCCTTTTCTGGGAAGAGCTCGATATGGTCGAACCCAATGGAATAGGCATGGAAGGAGCAATCGAGAGAATTTCAGGAGAAGATCCCTGGAAGGATTTCTTCCATTCGAAACAGCGCATCAGCGTATAGCCAGGCCAGGATAAACTTGAACTGCAGCTTGTAGCCATGCCCGCCTGGGCAGCAGGGCTACTCCGCTCAAACTATAAGGGAGGCTATTGTATGTTCGGCATAATAAAAAAAGGCTATTCCTTTATCAGGCAAAGCATAGCTTTTTACCCTACATTAATTATGACCAGCTTTATTGTTCTCTCAATTCTCGCCTTACTGCTTGAATATTCAGCATGGGGCCAGCAATTCAAAGAACATTATCCTTTTCTGATTGTTGGGGATGCTGTCACGGCACGCACTATTCTGGGAACATTGATTGGCGGAATTATTTCTATCACTGTGTTTAGCTTTACGATGGTTATGATCGTCATGAATCAGGCTTCTTCTTATTACTCGCAAAAACTGTCGCACAGATATGTGGAAGAAAAACCGTCGCAGATTGTCCTGGGTTTTTATGTTGGCTCAATTATTTTTTGCATGGTACTGCTGTTCAGAATTTCTGATTATGAAAGGGTATTGAACATTCCTTCCCTGGGTATTCTAATGGCCACTCTTTTTGGCATCGGCAGTATTCTTATGTTTATTTACTTCATCAACTACATCTCCAAATCAATTGAACTTTTCAATGTTGTTACGAAAATCCATCAGAAAACAGCAGCGGAGCTAAAAAAGCTGGCAGAAACAAGCACTGAAATAAGCAGGAATACGGAAGAAGTCCGCAGGTTAGTTGACGGCCACCAGTGGCACACCTATGAATCTGACCGTTCAGGTTATTTTCAGAATGTGCAGGAAAAGGAACTGATTAAACTTGCGGCTAAAAAAGACCTGATTTTTAAAATGGATGTCGTATTCGGCACATACGTAGTTAAAGGGACCCCTCTGTTTTCCGCCACCCAAAAAATAGATTTGAACACAGAGGATTGGAAAAATCTTTATGCCGCTTTCGGTTTTTATGTGGGGGAAAAAATCGGGGAAAATCTTTTCTACGGATTTCGGCAAATCTCTGAAATTGCTGTGAAAGCGCTTAGCTCGGGCATTAATGATCCGGCGGCGGCGATATTTTGTATTGATCATTTAAAGGATTTGTATGCGCTGAAAATGCAAAAAAGCCGTAATGACCTGTTTCTGGGTGATGACGGTAAGGTAAGGCTGATTACCAGGCCGGTCAGTTTTGATGAGCTTTTTTATATGGTTATCAGCCCGCTTCGTTTTTACGGCAAAGCCGATGTTTTAGTTATGGCTTCTCTGCTGGAACTGATAAAATTCCTTGCATATCTGGACCGTGAGCAAAGACTGTACAAAAATACTTTGAACAAACACCTGAAAATGATTATTCATGATGCAGACAGATCAATTCCCAATAAAACAGACCGGGATGTGCTTAAAAATGCGGTTTATGAACTCATGTCGGTTCACGGTTATTTTTACCTCAACGCTGCAGAAATCAGGGATTTTTAGAAGATGAAAGTTATGCTCCCATCAACAAAGAGGCCATTCTACGTGTCCATCAAATCGGGGTAAAACCATGATCACTTTTTTTAATGTTCGAAAATTGGGACGGTTATCCAAATTATTGGATCCCACAGTAATATGCAATCACCATTAGTGCACTCTTAGGATAAGCATGTTTGGGAGAGCAAACAGAACTCTAAAAAATAAATAACAAGGAGAAAACCATAAAAAAGATTCTTTCCTTAGTCGTAATTATATCTCTTCTTTTGGGGTTAGTAGGCTTAGTTTCAGGAAGCAGTGATATCACCGTTTACGTGGAAAGCGAAAGATTACATCTTGAAGATCCCCCTATCATTAAAGATGGACGAACTCTTGCACCTATGAGGCATTTCTTGAGGCATTAGGTGCGACTGTTACTTGGGATTCTAATACAATT
>SLRC01000200.1 GCA_007131175.1 Syntrophomonadaceae bacterium | reverse complement strand
TAATATATATATAATTTTTTAAAAAAGAAGCAGTAATATATAGAAGCTGTTAATAATGTTGATAAGTCTAACGGGACGGGTAAGAAGCGGTTGTGGAAATAAACATTCAGTGTTATTTAATTTTGCTATTTATAAACATTTAAACAAACAAAAAGAAAAAAACGTGGAATATCCACAAAATAAGTTTTTTTTCACAGTTAATTAATATTGTTGTTAACATAGCAGGGTGAAAAAAAGCCTTAGTAATTGAAAACCATATTTTTAATTTCTTTAACGGAGCGGAGAAGTTCGTCATCCTTGAGTATATTCCCGGCAATTTTGCGGTGTGCATGAATAACCGTGGAATGATCTTTACCGCCAAATTCTTCGCCAATCTTTAAAAGGGAATTGTCTGTCATCTCCCGGCAAAGATACATGGCAATCTGGCGGGGCAGGGATATATTTTGGGGCCGGCGCCGTGATTTAATATCCTGGGTGGATATTTTAAAATAAGTGGCGGTTGTACTAATAATTTTATCAATATTTATATTATTTTTTCTGTTCTTTGTGAAAAGATCTTTTAATGCTTCTTCGGCAAATTGAAGGTCTATATGCTTGTCCTCCAGGGAAGCATAGGCAATAATACGTACGAGTGCCCCTTCAAGCTCCCTGATATTAGTTTCAATTTTTTGTGCAATGAAGATGAGTATATCATCGGGTATAAAGATACCTTCATGTTGACTTTTTTTACGCAAAATGGCAATGCGTGTTTCCAGATCCGGTGCCTGTATATCCGTGATTAAACCCCATTCAAAACGTGAGCGGAGACGGTCTTCAAGTTTTGGTATTTCTTTTGGTGGCCGGTCACTGGATATGACAATTTGTTTGCTATTTTCATGTAAGGCATTGAAGGTATGAAAAAATTCCTCTTGTGTCTGTTCTTTGCCCGCCAAAAATTGAATATCGTCAATGAGCAGGATATCAATGTTACGGTATTTATTACGAAAATCAACAGTTTTATTATCACGAATAGCATTAATAAACTGGTTTGTAAATTTTTCTGATGAGAGATAAACCACTTCTTCACTAATATTATGGGAAATTACATAATGACCGATGGCGTGGAGCAGATGTGTTTTTCCAAGACCTACCCCACCATAAATAAAAAGGGGATTATAAGCCCGGGAGGGGGTTTCAGCAACTGCCAGGGAAGCAGCATGGGCAAGGCGATTGTTGCTTCCGATTACAAAACTCTCAAATGTGTATTTGGGATTAAGCCATTTACAGACACTGGACAAATCTTTTTGCTTATGCTCAGTAGTCTCCTTTTTCACAGGTTGTTCATGATTATGATCAAATTTCGGTGGTCCATTTATTCCCGGATCCTGTTTAATAACAAAGTGGATATGTAAATCTTCATCCATGATAATGCGTAAGGTCTGGGTAAGTTTTTCAAAATAATGATTTTTAAGCCAATTCCGAGTAAAATCGTTGGGAACTTCCACTACAAAAGTTTTTTCCTGTAATGACAAGGGGCGAGTATTTTTTAACCATGTTTCAATACTGGGTTTACTAAGGTATTGCTCCATTTCAGTGAGAACGGTACGCCATATAGCAATTAAATGGGCACTCATTAAAGACCTCCGCAAGGATATTCACATATTTGGTGTTTTTATTAACATAAAATGTGGAAAAGTAGCTGTAATTTGATCAGGAAGGCATGTTTTGTTAAGATATAATAGCAAAATTATTTAGATAATGCAATAAATAGGTGTCTGTGGAAAATTAGTGTCTATGCCTTTTAGCATCCCTTTTACTTCGTTTTTCTAACGTTTGTAGTAAATATTAAAAATAACAATGTAGTTTTATTGACACCATTTTAAGCAATAAGCTATAATTAGGGGTATGGTTTAAAACAATACTATTCATATTTCACATGAAACGAGGGAGAGACGGTGAAAAGAACTTATCAACCTAAAAAAATAAAGCGCAAACGCTTACATGGATTCAGAAAAAGAATGAAAACTGCCGGAGGCAGGTTGGTATTGACAAGAAGAAGAAAAAAAATGAGGCGTAAATTATCGGCATAAAAAAATAATGAAGATCAGGTCAAAGTGACAAAATGAAGCGAGAGGAAAGGCTTAGAAAAGATTACCAGTTTAAAAAAGTTTATAAAAGGGGAAAATCACGGGTTGCAGATCATACCGTGATTATATTCCGTAAAAACGATGAGAATTACAACAGATTGGGTATATCCATCAGCAAGAAGGTTGGTAAAAGTGTGGTCAGGCATCGCTTGAAGCGCCTTTACAGCGAAGCTTTTTACCAATTGAAGGATGCAATGAATAAAGGTTATGATATAATTATTGTAGCCCGCAAAGGAGCAGCAGTGCTAAAGTTTGCAGATGTGCTTAAAGAACTTACGGGATTGTTTAAGAAAGGCAAAATATTACCATGAAAGAAATATTTTTATACATGATAAATATTTACCGTAATCATGTTTCACCCCTGCTACCGGTCAGATGTCGTTTTTACCCCTCATGCTCAGCTTATTGTTACGAGGCCGTGCAGAGATTTGGACTGGGCCGGGGAATAATGCTCTCAATTAAACGAATACTGCGCTGCCACCCTTTTAACGATGGCGGATATGATCCTGTTCCACCATATTAGGGAATATAAAATAAAGGAATATAAATTAAAAAGATTGAATGCAGTGGACGGTTCAAACAAGGAGGATATGCATGGAACAGTTTTTAAGTCCCCTGGTCGAAATAATCAACAGTGTTCTCATGTTTTTTTATAATAATACCGGTAACTATGGGTTGGCCATTATTTTACTGACAGTTGCTGTTAATATAATTACGTTTCCACTGACAAGGAAACAAATAAACGCTTCCCGGAGATTACAGGAACTTCAACCGGAACTAAAAAAATTACAGGAAAAATATAAGGGCGATAAGGAAAAATATAATAAGGCAACGATGGAATATATGCGTGAGCACAAGGTTAACCCACTGGGAGGTTGCCTGCCCTTGCTGGTTCAATTTCCCATAATCATCGGTGTATTTCAGCTTTTACGTGATCCCGGCGCAATGCTAATTGATAATACATTTTTCCTGGGACTGGACCTTGTATTGTCACCTGCTGAGGCAGGAAGGTATTTTGATTTTATAAATCCTTATTATATTCTGCCTGTCATTTCTGCTGCTGCTACTTTTATGCACCAGCGAATGGTGCTTACCGACCCCAAACAAAAGATGATGCTGTATATATTCCCGGTGATGATACTGGTGATCAGTGTAAATTTCCCTGCCGGATTGGTACTATACTGGACAACAAATTCACTCTTTTCTGTGGGCAACCATTTTCTAATCAAGGCAATGGAAAAGGGAAAAGAAAATAAAAAAGAAGAAATTAAAGATGGGGATAAAAAAGCGCAACTCAAAAGTGATCCTGTAAAGGCAGATAAAGAAAAAGAAAAGACGACTGAGCAGGCCGACAGGAAAAAGCGCGCCAGTGTTAAAGAGTTAAATAAAAAAAGTGCCCCCAGGAACAAGAAAAAAACAGTAAAGGGTAAAAAGAAAGGGGCGGGTAAGGCCAAATGAGATCCATAGAGGTGAGCAGTAAGAGTGTGGAAGAAGCTCTGCAGGAAGGTATAATGCAGCTGGGCGTTAGGAAAGATAATGTACAAGTTGAAATACTAAACGAAGCCTCATCAGGGCTCTTTAAGTTATTAGCTAACAAACCTGCAAGGGTTAAGCTTACAGTAATCCATGAACCGGTGGAATTAATAAAAAAATATTTACAGGAGATATTGCGCCTGATCGGTCTGGAAGGTGAAATAAGGGTTGTAAAGGAAGAAGGGGAGAATATTCATGTGGAGATTTGCGGTAAACGCATGGGGATTCTAATCGGTAAACGGGGCAATACTTTAAATGCTTTACAGTATTTGTGTAACGTGGTTATGAGCAGAAACTTTAATGAAGATAAGCGAAGGGTTTTGCTCGATGTGGAAAACTACAGACAAAGACGGGAAAATAATTTGCAGCAGCTTGCTGAAAACATGGCCGGGAAAGCAATGCGAACAAACAGGGAAGTTTTTCTTGAACCCATGACCCCACAGGAACGGCGAATTATACACCTGTATTTAAAAAATAACACAAACGTCACTACATACAGCAAGGGTGAGGAGCCTTTTCGCAAGGTTGTTATCACACCACGCTAAAACTTTAAAAGGAATAATCCGCATCGTTCCCAGGGGAGCTGTGCGGATTTTATTTTGTTTTGGGGGGATTGAATACGTTGTCGGAAAACCTTGATGACACTATCGTTGCAGTCTCCACGCCTCCCGGCGAGGGTGGAATTGGGATCGTGCGTATGAGCGGCCCGGACGCCTTTACAATAGCCCGTGGCATATTTGCCCGTGCCCGTAAAAATAAAAAAATTATCAGAATATGTGAAGAAAACTTTGTGCCCCAAAAAAGACGATTATACTATGGTTATATATTAAACGAAGCAGGCAGGGAAATGGATGAAGTTCTCATTAGTTTTATGCCGGCTCCTTATACATATACATGTGAAGATGTGGTTGAAATAAATGCCCACGGCGGAATTATACCCCTGGGAAATATTTTAAATTTAATTATGGGGATGGGAGTACGTCTTGCTGAACCAGGGGAATTTACCAAACGTGCTTTTATAAACGGGCGCATTGATCTAGTGCAGGCGGAAAGTGTCCTCGCTGTAATTAACGCAAAAACTTCACAGGGACTGCAATCCTCCTTGCTGGGGCTGAAGGGTTACCTTTCACGGGAAATTAAAGAGATGAGCGATGAGTTGTTAAGTTTGCGTGCTGCGATTGAGGCGGATTCGGACTTTCCCCTGGAAGATGTGGAGATGGTGGATTACGGACTTTTTCGGGAACGTTTGGCCAATTTGCGTGATAAGGCAGCATCAATGCACCGACGAAGTAAAAAGGGTCGTATTCTGCAAGATGGATTACAAACAGTGATTGTGGGGAAGCCAAACGTAGGTAAATCATCCCTTTACAATTATCTGTTAAAAGAAGAGCGGGCTATTGTTACAAATATACCTGGGACCACCCGTGATTTGCTCACAGATTATGTGAATATTAATGGCGTTCCCCTTAAACTTGTGGATACGGCAGGATTGCGGCGTGACGGGGAAGAAGTGGAAAAGATTGGAATGGAGTATTCCCGGAAGGCAATAACAACAGCTGATCTGATAATATTCATGTTGGATCTTTCTGCTGCTGTTGATGAAGAGGATATGTGGATTTTTAAAAACCTATCCCATAATGGTAAAGGAAAAGGGCTGATCATAGTCGGCAACAAAATTGACCGGGGAATTAAGGTAACTGAGGAAGTAATAGAAAGAAACTTCCCAGGGTATGGGGTAATTAAAACCTCAGTGGCCACGGGAAAAGGATTGGATAAATTGGAACAAGCTATTATGGATATGGTTTTTACCGGACAGACAGGTGGGGACGAGGGAGCGCTGGTAATGGCAGCCAGGCAAGGTGCCCTGATTGAGAAATTGGTTTCCGGCCTTGAAGATGCCGTTACGTCTTTGAACAATAATCTTCCCCTTGATCTGGTGTCAATTGATTTGCAACAAGCTTACGGGCAGCTGCAGAATTTGCTTGGAGAAGAACTGCCTGCGGATACACTTGATTACATATTCAGTAATTTTTGTATCGGCAAATGATCTCCAAGGAGGAGTGTTTGGCAATATGGAAATTGAAAAGATTATTAGAGCAGCCCACGCCTGTGGTATTTCCATCAGTAGGGAACAGGCAGTACTTTTGGGAGACTATTACCAATTTCTCCAAAAAGAAAACAAAAAATATAATCTGACCCGTATTTGCGATGAAGAAGCCGTATTATATGATCATTTTATAGATTCCCTATGGAGTGCAGCCGCTTCAGGAGGCTGCACTCCAAAAGAATTGTTGGATCTTGGGAGTGGAGCTGGATTTCCCGGAGTCCCCCTTAAACTTTATTGTCCCACTTTAAAATTAACTCTGTTGGAAACGTCGCAAAAAAAACATGATTTTCTGCAGCAGCTTACCGTTTTTCTCAATTTAAAAGAGGTTGTATTGATGAAGATGCGAGCAGAAGAACTGGGTAGGGGCGAGAAAAGGGAGTCATATGAATGGGTTGTGGCCCGTGCTGTAGCCCCTCTTCCCGTTTTAGCGGAATTGGCCCTCCCATTGCTTCATATTGGGGGATACTTCTGGGCTTTTAAGGGCCCTTCTCCAGAAAATGAATTAAAGGAAGCCAGGGTGATTGTGAACCGTTGTGGAGGGGTATTGCAGGAAATTATGTCTTATACTCTGGCACCCGGACGCAAGAAAAGGAATGTTCTTGTGTTTGAAAAAATGAGGGAAACGGAATCCCTATTTCCCCGGAGGGCGGGTGTACCTCAGAAAAGACCAATTTT
>SLRC01000072.1 GCA_007131175.1 Syntrophomonadaceae bacterium | reverse complement strand
ATCAGTTAATGAAACCATCATTCAGAAAGGATACGAGCTTGAGCAGGCACTGGATGGCTTTATTGACGCATTAAAGCAAAAAACAAAATAGCAGTGCAAGTAAGTATAATTAACGGGATGAATGTATATCAGAAAAATCATGAAACTAACCCTTCGGCCCTGGTCCTTTACCATGACAATAATTTCGGTTACAGTGGGAAGCTTACTGGGGTTGGTGCTCCAGAGCCGGTTTAACCTTTATCTTGCCCTGCTTGTTCTGGCAGGTATGATTGCCATTCATGCTGCCACAAACATTATTAATGATTTCTTTGATACTGTTCATGGTGTTGATAAACCGTGGGCTCCAACGACCCTTTACCGCATCCATCCCATATTGGATAAAGTACTCTCTCCCCCGGAAGTCATTACGATAGGAATAATTCTTTATAGCCTTGCTTCCCTCATTGGAGTTTACTTATTAATGCTGCGTGAATGGCCCGTACTAATTATGGCCATGGTCGGAATATTTGCCATCATCGAATACACAAGCGTGCCGCTTAAGTACAAATATCGTGGTCTTGGTCAATTAATTGTATTTCTAATGTGGGGACCGCTCATGACAACAGGCTCTTATTTTGTGCAAACAGGGAACTGGGAAGGATACCCAACTGTGCTTCTCATATCCATTCCACTGGGTATTTGGGTTGCCCTTGTCCTGCTTGCGAATAATTTAAAGGATATCAGCTATGATTATGAGATGAATATTATGACCGTACCTATCTGGTTGGGAAAGGAAAAGGCACTAAAGCTATTTGCGGGCATGACGTACAGTGTGTATGTTTTAACTGGCGCTGGGCTCTTAATGGGGTTACTTTCGAAATGGGCTTTGTTGGTATTTTTGTCTTTTCCTTTAGCATTGCGCTTAGTAAATTATTTTAACACAATACAACAATTTCCCCACAACGCTGAGCCAAAGACTACGGTTATTTTTGCCGTGTACGGGGGACTGCTAATTATCTCTCTTTTAGCGACCTACATTTAATCCATTACCTGATTTATTTTACCTTTTACCATTGTATACATGGTAACTACTCCAAATAAGAATTCTGTTACAGTTATATCCTCAAAACCTGCTTCATGGAATAATAATACAAGCTCAGCTTTCTCCGGGAACAACCACGTTGATTCCTGTAGATACCGATACTCCTTAAATCGCTTTACAAAGGCAAACCCTAAAAAAGGGACTAAATAACGCATGTACAAATAATAAAGATACCTGAGCAAGGGTAAGGATGGTTTGGATGTTTCCAGGCACAGCAGTTTACCTCCTGGCTTTAACACTCTGTGAATTTCTGACAGAGCAACCCGGGTGCCTGAAACATTTCTTAAACCAAAACCCAGTGTGACGTAATCAAAAAACCCCTCTGCTAAAGGGATATTTCTGATGTTTCCATAAAGGAGATTTACGTTCTCCAAACCTTCAGCAAGCAATTTTTCCCCGGCACGATTCAGCATGGCCATACTAAAATCAATTCCATAAACCGTCCCATCCCCACCTACCTGCTGAGCCAAATCCATGGTCCATACTCCGGTTCCACAGCACAGGTCGATTACCCTGCTTCCTTTTTCTATCCCTATTTTATTCAAAGCGTCTCTGCGCCACTTTTTGTGCAGAAAAATACTGATTACGTTGTTCATCAGGTCATACTTCCCCGCAATAACCTCGAAAATGTGATGCACCTTTGTTTCTTTATCTAATCTGGTTTCACTTATATTCTTTTTCATAAGCATATTTTCTCCGGAAGATTAAAAAAAAGTCGAAGTGCCAGTTATGTTTTTCGATTTTCATGGGGGAACACTCATAAATATGTAAATAATTATCTTTATTACCGTTATTTATGGCTTGAAGAGGAATACATTTTTGCATATTATTATAGGGGAGATATTATCTTGCAAAATACTGGAGTTGTATTTTTCAAAATTTGTTTTATCCTGTTACTTATTGTGTCTGCTTTTCTGGCAGGCGTGTTTTTGCCTGTACATACTTACGCTGACAATACCCCTGATTTTTCCCTCTGGAAAGAACAGACTCCCTTAACATCCCACATCTACGATCGTTACGGCAATGAAATAGGAACGTTATACGGCGAACAAAACCGCATTATGGCAAGCCTTGACGTAATACCGCAGCATGTCCAGCAGTCTTTTATTGCCATTGAAGATGAACGGTTTTATTCACACGTTGGCATTGACCCCATTGCGATTGTGCGTTCTTTTTTAGCAAACCTGAAAAGTCGTCAGTGGACGGAGCAGGGAGGAAGTACCATAACCCAGCAATTAATAAAAAATGCTTATTTAACCAGGGAAAAAACACTGGCCCGAAAACTTAACGAAGCCTGGTTGGCAATTTTGCTGGAGCGTCAATTTACCAAAGATGAAATACTGGAAATGTATTTAAACACTATTTATTTTGCCCATGGTGCTTATGGTATTGAGGCAGCAGCTAATTTGTACTTCAACAAAAGTACAAATGAACTAACGGTTGCCGAAAGTGCTCTTCTTGCTGGAATTCCCCGCCTGCCCAACTATTATTCCCCATATTTAAACTTCGAGAGTGCCAGGCAAAGACAGCTGATGGTTCTGCAAAAGATGCTTGAACTGCAGTTTATCTGCAAAAAGGAAATGGACAAGATGCTGGCAGAGGAAATAACCCTTGCCGACTTCCCAACCAGGGACTATCCTTTCCCCTATTTTATGGACTACATGTTACACCATGAACTTGTAACAATACTGGCTGGAAAACCTCAATTTGAGGGACGTGGAGAAGCTTATGATGCTGTTTACACGGGTGGATTAAAAATATACACGACTCTTGACCCCAAAGTACAAGCGTCTGCTGAATCCGTTATAAATGAAGATACCTATTATACCCAGAATATAAGGGTTGATCTGCAAAAGTTGGTCAATCTGGGTGGCGGGGAAGGATATCCAGACACGGTGCTTAAAGAGGACGGAGTTCCCCAGCCCCAGGCCTCTTTTGTCATCGCCGAGCCTTCTACCGGAGAGCTGTTGGGAATGGTTGGTGGCAGGGAGTACAGTAATGACAACCAGGCTCTGCGTTATCTCAGTCCCAGGCAGCCCGGCTCTGCGATCAAGCCTCTCTTGGTATACGCCCCGGCTATTGAAGAGCAACTTATTCTTCCCGGCTCCATTGTGGATGATGCTCCGTTTATCCGGGGAGATTGGGCCCCAGAAAACTTCAGGCGGAACTTCCTGGGATTGGTTACAGTAAGAAAAGCTGTAGAAAAGTCCCTGAACGTCCCCGCCGTTAAAGTATTTTCAGAGCTAGGTGTGGCAAAAGGAATGGGATATGCTTCAAAAATGGGCCTCTCCACTTTGGGGGAAGAAGATCATAATCTAGCTGCATCTTTGGGAGGCTTGACCCTGGGGGTAACACCACTGGACATGGCCCAGGCCTATGCCGTTTTAGCCAATGAAGGGGTAAAAACAGAACTGCACACAATTAAAAGGGTGGAAGACAGCAGTGGACAAGTTCTTTATGAACGGCGCACCAACCCGAAAACGGTTCTCCAACCACATACGGCTTTTTTAATGACAGATATGCTAATAGATGTGGGAGTCACGGGGACTGCTGCAGCATTAAAGGCGGATCGTTCATTTGCGGTCAAAACGGGAACAAGCAGTGAAAACAGGGATGCCTACCTGGTCGCATATACACCTGATATCGTGGTTTCTTTTTGGATGGGGCACGATATGCAAACAAGGGGAACCATCCAGGGGGGAAGCAGTGCAGCGATTCCCCTGGTAAATGCCCTACTTGATGAGATTATGATTAACATAACCCACACTGATTCAGCAATACCTGCAGGGATGGTGGGGCCGGTGGAAATATGCAGTAAGTCGGGGATGGTGCCCGGGCCTTACTGTCCCAAAGAAAAGCACGTTAAGGATTATTTCCCTTTGGACAAGCTTCCCCAGGACATATGTGACAAACACATTGTCTTAAATGTTTGCCGCACCAGTCACCTGTTGCCCGGGTTCTCCTGTCCATCCCGGGAAATTGAACCCTGGGTATTTTTAGATCGCCCGCCGTTTGTCCTCACCGATGAGCGGTGGAGGGGAGGTGAGGGAAGGGGACCTGAAGATATGTACCGCAAGCCCCCCACCGATTATTGCAATTCCCATAACTGGTGGAATTTTCGTCCTTGGCGCTAGCAAGCTAAAACCACGCTCTGAGCCAGTATTTTTCAAACCCTATTTTAGCCAGGTAGGCAGCGCGGGAGGAACGAAGCAATGTTATATAAGGTTTAGGTTCTTTATAATAATGAACAGTTGAATAGCGGGCCCGACCGAACCCGGTAATCATGATTCAAAGACCTTTTGCCGCATAGCGGTGTTTTGGCTTTTTGCCCTGGCTTAGCAGGGCCAAGTTTCGTGCCACAACCTCGGCCTGGTAGTGGGCAAAGATTCCGGCCTTGGGTGCCAGGATTCCCATCACAGGCAGGCGCAGTGCCGTAGCATCACCTACAGCAAAAACCCGTTCATTTCCTGTTTGCAGAGTATGGGGATCAACCTTGATCCAACCACCTGCTTCCACCAGGCCTGTATCCCGCAAAACATTAGGCCCCCATTGGGGTGGAATACCTAAAAACAGGTCTCCGTCCACATGGATACCGTGATCCAGAATCAGCTGTTTTTGCGTGGTGTCAAGAGAAAGCACTTTGGCTTCTGTAATTAATTTGATATCCCGTTGCTTTAACATGCGGCGTACACTTTCTCCCACTTTAGGTCCGGCAAGAGGCTCGGGAGATGTTTCCGGTGTCACCACTGTTAGTTCAATGTTTTTCCTGACCCCCCGCTGACGCAGATAAGCGTCCAAAAGAAAGATCATTTCATACGGGGCCGACGGACAAATGAAAGGAAGACTGGAGATAAAAAGAACGATTTTTCCTTTTTGCAATTGCTCTAGCTGGCCGCTCAGTTTAATCAGGTCTGTAAAGCTATATATGTTATAGGCACCTTCAGCAAATCCGTAGACGGTTTCCGGGTGATGCTCCGCCCCGAGGGAAATAATTAGATAGTCGTATTTAATTTTGCCCTTACTGGTTTCCACTTCGTCCTGTTTTACATCTATTTTTTTTACTTCAGACTGCATAAATTCTATACCTTTTTTGTTCAATCGTTCTAATTCTCTGGTAAGATGCTGAGGCTTTCTCTTGTTGATCATCAGTAAGGGAAAGGAGCTATAAAAAACATGATTTTTGTTTCGGTCAATCAATTTAATTTTATGAGTTTTTTTATCGAGGGTTTTGCTTAACACGTTGGCAGTGACCACACCACCGGTTCCGCCACCCAGGATCAATACCGTGCTCAATTCGGGTTACCTCCACTTCCATATGCCAGACTGCTCTATTTAATTTAAGCTTTACCCCATTGCTTATTAATATACTGACATCAGGCTTAACGGGGAAAGATATTTTTGGATCACAAAGGTAAAAAGTTTGCCTGTGTAATTTTGCTGTATAATATATGGCAAGATACTTATTGTGAGCATTAAGCGTGGAGGGTGAAGGAATGCAGATCGGTGTTATTTCTGATACACACGGGCTTGTTCGACCGGAGGTTCTGTCAAATTTCCGGGACTGTCAATTAATCGTACACGCCGGGGATATAGGCAGTCCTGCTGTTATGGATAGTTTAAAAGAACTGGCACCTGTGATCGCCGTGCGCGGTAATACAGACAAAGAAACCTGGGCTAAGCAATATCCCCTTGTTGAAATCATTATTGTAAAAAACAAATGCCTCTACATACTGCATGATTTAAACAAACTTATGCTTATCCCCGCAGCTTCCGGTTTCCATGTGGTAATCAGTGGACATTCGCATAGACCATCAATGAAATGGAGGGGGGAGGTTCTTTTTTTAAATCCAGGCAGTGCCGGTCCGCGAAGGTTTAACCTCCCTGCTAGCCTTTCTTTAATGGAGATCGATAAAAACGTGATCAATACGCGTATAATCGAACTGTAATCGAGGCTGTCCTAAAGTTATGGACAGCTCGAAATTTTTACTGCAGGCATGTTTAAACATAATACATTTAGGAAAAATTAAACCAAACAATAATAATATAATGCCTGGGGTTCTTATATATGGTATTTTCGGTTAAAACGGAAAAAAAACAGAGTAAAATCGATATAAGGGAAGCGTATAACCTGTGGGACCTTTTAAATTCCAAGTATCAGTCAATTGAGATCCTGCAAATCTACTTAAACCAGATTCATGATTTAGATTTCAAGCTGTTGGCTAAAAAACTGGAGAAAACACTTAATGAACATATTTTACAGTTAGAAAAACAAATGGAGACTTACGCCATAAAGTCTCCCGACAGAAATAGAAAGCCCATAACATTTCCCGCGGGTTCCCAGCAGACAACCGATGAATTCATATCCCTGGAACTCTTCTTATACTTACAGGAACATATTGAAAATCTCTTAAAAGTATTAAGATCCTCTGTTACCAATGATTCCATCAGGACCCTTGTTAAAAAAATGGCTTATAAAACGATCGAAGACGCAGATAAAATTATTTGTTATTTGACGGCAAAAGGTTGGCTATCTACACCGCCCATGTATAAGCATTTACCCGATAATCTCAAGGAACGATTGAGCGTTGCCGAGGCTGCAAACCTGTGGGACCATGTAACGCTACGCTATGACAATATAAAAACAACAGAAATATTTATTAATGTTGTGCATGATCTTGATTTTAAGACTATTTTGAGCAATGGTTTAAAGGAAATTAAAAAACAGGTTAAAATGCTGGAGGGTGAACTGCAGCATTTCGGCATCCCCCTGCCTAAAAAACCTTCAAAGGTTACGCTTACCATCAGCAACACGGAAATATTAAGTGATGATTATATGTACAGGGTTTTGGCAAATGCGCTGCAGGGAGCAGCAATACTACACGCGCAATCTTTTAAAGAATGCACTGTGAATGACAGGGTCAGGGGGATCTTTAAGGAATTGCTTATTCATGAAATAAAGTTGATAGATAATTTTATTAAATATGGAAAAATGACGGGCTGGCTAAACCCGTCTCCCACATACGGTCCATAAGCATTTTGTTATTTTGCACCGGTAGATTGATTTAATTACTATGAAACAATGTGGAAAAATGCATATTTTGTATCAGTTGTCCATGCTATTGAATCTTCATACTCCCAGTAACGCATGCGGGAATTTACAGTATGAGCATTTACCAGGGGCATATTGTTACTGTCTTTAGCCACTACAAAGGTATTGTGCTGCCACCGTCCGTCTCCGTTAAAATCGTAACAGATCACATCCCCTGGTAGAAGTTGATCGGCCGTGGATACGGCATGTGCGCGTAACCCTGTTGTTGAGCCCCTTAAGTACCAATAGAGAGAATGTGCCACAGTCCAGCTGAAACTCCAATTGCGGTTAACATACCACCAACCACTTGATCGATTGGGATGGCCGCGCATTGGCGCTCCGCCGGCCCGTAAGCATTGCGAGACATAATTTGTACAATCCAGTTCAAATGCCATATACACCGGGTTATATGAATTCCACCATTTTTCAGCATACTGCACTGCCGCTTCACGATTATAAGACATTTTGCCCTCTCCCCGGAGCATTCAGATGTCTTTCATCATCCAGAATATAATCATTAACCAGTTTATCACTGTCAAACACTGATTTCCTCCTTTGAATTATTTCCTCAGTGTAATGTTCACCTTTTTGCTGAATTACCAACTTATACCGTGCCGAATACTCCACTTCACGGCGATTTTCAGCCTCATATTCTTTTAATATTTGTTCTTCCGCCGTAGCGTGAATCACTTGCGCCTTACGATCCTTTAACTGCTGCATTTTTCTTTGAAAGCTTGCCTGTTCGTCACTTCGAAAAAATACATTCGTTGGATTTTCCTTAACGAGATAACTTCTAGCCTGCCGCTCCAGATTATCTTTAAATTGTTTAATCCACTGTCCCATCAAATTAACCTCCATGGATATAAGCCTTTTTAAATCTTAATCTAATATATGCGTAAAGGGGTTTTTTGGTGGTAATGTTAAGTGCATGCTTGCTAATGTTGATATTACTGCTTTAAGGTTAATTTTAACATTTATAGAAGATGGGGAAGCAAGGCACACTATTGATGTGCCATAATAATAAATCGTTAAATTGTTCAGTTCAGTTAAGCATGAAAGGATTGAAAGGGTGACAGGTATGGATAAAGAAAAATTACAACCGGAAGCTCCCCTTGACGAGCACAGCAAACAGGAGCAGTTGTCAACTTTTTGCATTGGTCATGACGGTGAAAAACTAACCACCAATCAGGGGGTAAATGTCTCTCATACTGACGATTCACTGAAAGCGGGAGTACGGGGACCTACCCTGATGGAGGATTTTCATTTTCGGGAGAAAATGACCCACTTTGATCACGAGCGTATCCCGGAGCGGGTTGTGCATGCCCGCGGTTCTGGTGCCCATGGCTATTTTCAGGTTTACGAGCCCATGGCAGATTATACGAAGGCTAAATTCCTACAAGATCCTTCCGTCAAGACCCCGGTTTTTGTACGTTTCTCCACCGTAGTAGGGTCTCGCGGGTCTGCCGATACGGTAAGGGATGTGCGTGGTTTTGCCACTAAGTTCTATACTGAGGACGGCAACTATGATCTGGTGGCAAACAATATTCCTATCTTCTTTATTCAGGATGCCATAAAGTTCCCTGATATCGTCCATGCTATCAAGCCTGAACCGCACAATGAAATACCCCAGGCTTCTGCAGCCCATGATACATTTTGGGACTTTGTTGTGAACACGCCGGAAATTGCCCACATGATTATGTGGCTTTTGTCCGACCGGGCTGTGCCCCGTAGTTTCCGTATGATGGAAGGGTTTGGTGTGAACACATTCAGATTTGTCAACGAGCAGGGAAAGGCGCGTTTTATCAAGCTACATTGGAAGCCTTTACTGGGAGTGCATTCCCTTGCCTGGGATGAATCTCAGAAACTGGCGGGAAAGGACCCGGACTTTCACCGGCGTGACCTCTGGGATGCCATAAACAAGGGTGATTACCCAGAATACGAACTTGGAGTCCAGATGATAGAGGAAGAGGATGAGTTCAATTTTGATTTCGATATCCTGGATCCCACCAAATTCTGGCCGGAGGAGATAGTTCCGGTTAAGCTTATCGGCAAAATGACCTTGAATCGCAACGTTGAAAATTTTTTTGCCGAGACGGAGCAGGTTGCCTTCCATGCAGGCCACGTAGTACCGGGAATTGATTTTAGCAACGATCCTCTTCTGCAAGGGCGCCTATTTTCTTATTTGGATACCCAGCTGATCCGACTGGGCGGTCCCAATTTCCACGAAATCCCAATCAACAGGCCTTTGGCTTCAGTAAACAACAACCAGCGTGACGGTTATCATCGTATGACAATCGATCGGGGCGTAGTGAGTTACTCCCCAAATTCCCTGCGCGATAATGCTCCCGAGCCGGATACAGAAAATGGCTATGTTCATTATACGGAGAAAGTGGATGGACAGAAAGTTCGCCAGCGCAGTAAAAGATTTAATGATCATTACAGCCAGGCTACTCTTTTCTGGAACAGTATGTCTGGCGCAGAGAAACAACACATTATTGAAGCATTTCACTTTGAAGTGGGCGGCGTTATGGATAAGCAAATCAGGCAGCGCGTTGTTGATATGTTTAATAACGTGGATGGAGAACTGGCGGTTCAGATTGCTGCAGGAATTGGCGCTAATGCGCCGGCAGAACCTGGTGGATCCGGCGTTACCGCCTCCTCACCGGCGGTGAGCCAGGCAAATACCATTATGGAAACACGCACCAGAAAGGTAGCTGTGTTAATGGAAAACGGCTTCAATTATCCCGAAGTGACGCAGGTGATATCTTTACTGCAAAATGCCGGGGTTCACACCGAGGTTATCAGTAAAAACCTGGGGATGCTCACCAGCGTGGATGGGCAACAACTGGAGGTAAACAAAAATTATGTTTCCGCCGGTTCAATCATGTACGATGCGGTTTATATCACGGGAGGCCGCCAGAGCGTAGACACGTTAATGACACATGGTGACGCGCTGCACTTTATCAACGAGGGCTTCAAGCATGCCAAGACAATCGGTGCCACCAATGAAGGGGTTGACCTGCTTGCAATCTCAGATATCCAGGCAACCACCTTCTTAGCTGCACCTGAATCTCAGGCTCAACTGGTTAGTGAAATGGGGGTGGTAACGATCAGAAATGCGGCGGATATGGGTTATTTCACCGAGGAGTTTATCAAGGGAATAGCCATGCACCGACACTGGAGCAGACAAAAAGAACCGGTGCCTGCATGATGTCCCCTTTGCCCTTTTCTGGTGGTGCAATTTATTAAAACTTCCCAAGAACATATAATTTTTAAGTTTCCTGACAGAAATTTAAGACCCACATCATTACCCAATTAGAACTTACCGCATAGCATCAAAGACATGTGGTAAGTTATCATTGACATGACTTATTTCATTTGGTTATGAGGGAATTGATTTTTTTAATCTCGCTATGCACTGAAAAATGCATAGCGAGATTATTTATCCCCGGTTTGTACTTTTATAAGCATCAGGCCTGCTTAAAAATATTTTTCTGTAATAAGCAGGAATTTTGGACACGCTGCCAGAATTATAGACATATCATTTTCCAGGCGGTGCTGGCTTATGGCAAGACCGGTTAACTTTTCCGGTGACAACATGCTGCACAACCGACTCCGGGAAAGACGACTCCGGTTGGGATTAACCCAGGAAGAGCTGGCGGAAAAAGCCGAAGTGGCCCGGCAGACCGTCAGCGGGATTGAAGCGGGGCAATACGGCCCCTCTCTTGCTGTAGCGCTGCGCATTGCACAGGCACTGGACACTTCTTTGGATGCTCTTTTCTGGATTCCTCAGCCCGCAGCAGCACCGGGAAAAGAGCTTGTTCAGTGTATCGGCCCGGTAAAAAAAGGGAGCAGGGTCAGGGTGGCAAGACTTGCTCAAGGATTGGTTGCCTTTCCCCTTTCTTCCCAGGATTTCTTTCAGGAAGCAAACGGTCTGATTTTGGAATTATACGACCGGGACAAAGCTTTGGTCAAAGATTTTAAGCCAGAGCTAACCAGGCAGCAGACAATTATTTTGGCCGGCTGCAGTCCCGCCCTTGCCGTTCTTGTACGAAAGGTGCAGCACCGGTATAAAGATATTTCCGCCTTTTGGATTCCTCTTAACAGCATGCAGGCATTAAAATCTTTACGCGACGGGCTGGTGCAGGTAGCTGGATTGCACTTTTTTGACGAACAAAGCGGTGAATATAATTTGCCTGTTATACAAAGGACACTGGGGGAGCAGGAATATGCCGTTTACAGCCTTTGCCTCGGCGAACAGGGACTATTGGCACTGCAAGGAAACCCGAAACGCATTGGCAATATCGGCGATTTGACACGGAGCAATATTTCGCTGGTTAACCGGGAAAAGGGGGCGGAGGCGAGGCGGATTCTGGATGCGTTCCTTAAGCATAATAAATTTTCACCAGAACAGGTTCGGGGATATTCCTTTGAAGTAAATACCCACCTGGACGTTGCCCAGGCCGTCACTTTAGGGGCTGCCGATTGCGGCATTGCAATGAAATCCGTTGCTCTAAATTTTGAATTGGAATTCATTCCTATGACCAGGGAGCGCTACGACCTGGTGTTTTTAAAAAGGAATTTGGAAAATCCCGGGATTCAGGCGTTGCTGGAAGCCCTCCATAATATACCCATGAAAAATGAGTTGGAGACCTATGGTTACGATACCGCTGTCAGCGGTAAAAATCTGTTTGTATCGAAATAAAGGAGTTGGATGCCGGAAAGCAGAGAAGAATATCCAAAGATTAGCGGCAAAGTGTTTCTCCGTTATACATTTATAAGTATAACGGACGAAATATATTCAGGAGGAGAAAAAGTGACAACCAGATTGATATTGGTGAAAAAAGCCAGCCTGTGCCTTATAATTCTTTTAATCTTCATCTTACTTACCGGTTGCGGCACCGGTGACCAGTCAGCTGCCCCAGCCCCGGCTTCTGACCCGGCAACTGAACAGGAGGGCGGGGAAGCTAAAGTTGCCCCTCAAACATTGACTGTGTCGGCGGCAACCAGCCTGACAGATGTGATGGAGGAAATTAAAGGGCTCTATGAAACAAGATCTGGTCACAGCCTGGTAATGAACTACGGATCTTCCGGAACACTGCAGCAGCAGATAGAGCAGGGCGCCCCGGCGGATGTCTTCATCTCTGCAGCCCAACGGCAAATGAATGGGCTGCAGGAGGGATGTTTAATCCTGGAGGAAAGCAGGGTGGACCTGTTGGAAAATGCAGTTGTGCTCATTGTCCCTGCTTCCCGGGATAGCAATGAGATAACGGACTTTAACTCACTGACGAAAGAGTCGCTCAAGCTGTTGGCCATCGGTGAGCCCGAAAGTGTGCCGGCAGGTCGATACGCTAAAGAAGTTTTGAACAACCTGGGGCTATGGGAAAAGCTGGAGAATAAAATCATCCTTGCCAAAGACGTGCGCCAGATCCTTACCTATGTGGAAACAGGCAACGTGGACGGGGGGATTGTCTACATGACAGATGCCCTCACTACAGAGAAGGTTAAAGTAATTGCCCCGGCCCCTGCCGGATCCTATACACCTGTTACCTACCCTGCTGCTATCGTGCAAGGCACCGCCGCACGGCAGGCAGCGGAGGATTACATGGCTTTTTTGCAGGGCAATGCAGAAGCCAGGGAAGTATTTGAGCGGCATGGCTTTACATTTATTGCTGGAAAGCAGGTCCCATAATGGAATTGTCGCCCCTCTGGATTTCACTGAAAACAGCGCTGGCTGCAACGGTAATTGCTTTTATCCTGGGAATAACGGCAGCAAAAGCAATGTCCAGCTACCGGGGCAGGCTCAAGAGTGTGCTTGACGGGTTCTTTATCCTGCCCCTGGTGCTCCCTCCCACGGTGCTGGGATTTCTCCTGCTGGTCTTATTTGGCAGGCACGGTCCCCTGGGTCAACTGCTGGCCTTGCTGGGGACAACGGTCATCTTCAGTTGGAGCGCCACGGTCATTGCTGCCGCTGTGGTAGCTTTCCCCCTCATGTACCGTACGGCCCTGGGCGCTTTTGAACAGGTAGACCCGGACCTGCTGGACGCAGCCCGCACCATGGGTGTTCCGGAAATTACCATCTTTGCCAGGATTACCGTCCCCCTGGCCTGGCCCGGCATCGTCGCCGGAACGATCCTGGCTTTTGCCCGCGCCTTGGGAGAATTCGGCGCCACGCTCATGCTTGCCGGCAACATTCCCGGCAGGACTCAGACCATCCCCCTTGCCATCTTTTTCCTGGTGGAGTCGGGACAGCGGGCCAGGGCAGCCGTCTGGGTGCTGGTTATCATCACCATTTCCCTGGCAGCCATAACAGGCCTGCAATACTGGAAAAATCGCCAGGGCCTGACCCTTGCACGGATTAAGGAGGGTTAAGCATGAACCTGTCAGTTCAGATCAAAAAGAAGTTCCCTGGCTTTCAGCTGGACGTCTCCTTTAATGCTCCTGCAGGGATGCTGGGCTTGCTGGGGCCTTCCGGTTCAGGGAAAAGCATGACCCTGCGCTGCATCGCCGGGCTGCAGAAACCTGACAAAGGACGGATTAGCATAGGTGAGCAGGTGTTGTTTGACTCGGAGCAAGGCATAAATCTACCACCGCAGTGGCGCAAGATCGGTTTTTTATTCCAAAACTACGCCCTTTTTCCCCATTTAACAGTAACGGGGAATATTGCCATGGGCCTGCGGGGGTTGCAGGAAAAGGAGCAAAAAAAGATTATCCGAGAAACGTTGGCACTGGTTAAGCTGGAGGCATTGGCTAAGAGGTATCCCCACCAGCTTTCCGGGGGGCAGCAGCAACGGGTCGCCCTGGCCCGTGCCCTGGCGCCCCGCCCCCGGGTCTTGCTGTTGGACGAGCCCTTTTCCGCCCTGGACAATCACTTGCGGGGGGAAATGGAGCAGGTGTTGGCTTCGTTATTAAGCACTTTTCCCGGCACGGCTGTATTTGTCACGCACAAATTGGATGAAGCCTATCGCCTCTGCCCGGAGTTGCTGGTTTTGGAAAACGGCAGGGTAAACGCCGTAGGCCCCAGGGAGGCGATCTTTAACAACCCTCCCAACCTGGCGGCAGCCCGGATGATGGGTTGTCAGAACCTATCAAAAATCAGGTTGCATTCAGACGGTACAGTGGAAGCCCTGGACTGGGGTTGCCTGTTGCATTTTCCTGCAGAAAGAATTAAGGCAGAGGCAGGCCATGTGGGCATATATGGCAACCACATCCGCCTGGGAGGAAAAAATGACAAGATTAACCTCATGGATTGCCAGGTGCTGGAGGTAACAGAATCGCCCCATCATGTAACAATAAAGGTGAAATCAGTAAATGGGACATGGGACAATCAAGGCTGCATCACGATAGACTGGCCAAAGGAAAAATGGGGGCAACTTTGTTTGCCAAAGGATCAACTGCTGAAGCTATCTCTGCCGCCGGAGAGACTTTTTTTGACATGGGACTGAAGTAAGAATAGGTACAATTCATTTTTTTGAGAAAAAATCCACATGGCACCGGTTACCGTGTCATTATTACCAGGTAAGTCCCCATTGGGTCACTAACTTAGATATTTACTAATATGCTGTATCCGGAGTTTGAAAAGCTGTCAACTTTTAAAATAATTTGTTATAATTATGTAGTAGCATATTTTAGCGTAATGCTCGAAGGTGATTCGATGGATAAAGGCAATTTTACAGATTTCAAAGTATCTCTGGAGCTTGAAGGTGAAAAAAGAATTTCCTGTAATGATCTCTTTGCCCTGCTTGAGAACATTTTAAAGCACGGTTCCATCAGCCGTGCCGCCTCTGAGATGGGTATTTCCTACCGATACTCGTGGGGGATTGTTGGTGCCGCTGAAAAGGCGCTCAGTTTGGAATTGGTGCACCGGCAGGTCGGCGGTCATGAAGGAGGAGGTACCTCATTGAGCAAAGAGGGAAGAGAACTGCTGGAGCAGTACAAATACTTTAAGCAGGAAGTGGACCTCCAGTTGGAGCATTTCATTAACAGGGCTGCTCCATCTAAAGTTTTCACCGGGTTACAGCAGGAAAGCTCTCCCGGAGAGCATCTGCTTTTGGCCAGTACCATGGAACCGGTGGAAACGGGCTTGCTCGATGTACTGGAAGAAGCTTTTTTCCAGTCTACAGGCGTCTTGGTACGTCATGTGGCTCTTGGCAGTGGACGGGCGCTGGAACTGGCCCAAAAAGGGCGGGTTGATATGGCTCTGACCCATGCACCTGACCTGGAAGAGGAGTTCATGGGGGATGGTTGGGGTATTTCGAAAATACCTGTCATGTCCAATGTTTTTATCCTGGTCGGCCCCAGCAATGATCCGGCCGGTATCGGCACACTGGAACAGGGCTGGGGGGTGCAGGAAGCGCTACGCCGTATTTCCGCGGCGCGTACCCCTTTTATCAGTCGCGGTGACCGATCCGGCACTCACCTGCGGGAACTGCAGCTCTGGGAAAAAGCAGGGGTGACACCGGAAGAAGACTGGTATATTGTATCTTCCGGAATTGCCGGCAATACGGGAGTACTTCGCCTGGCCCGGGATAAACAAGCTTATACCCTGGTTGACAGGGCAACTTTTCTCCTGTCACGTTGTGAGGATAAGCTGAAAATATTTAGCGGAACTGAAGAAGGGACGGCACTTCCCGGCGAGTTGGATAATGTATTTTCCTTGTTGCTGGTTAATCCCCAGCGCGTTACTTCTGTAAACTTTAAAGGGGCTTTGCTTTTTGGCCAGTGGCTACGTGAAGAAGTGGCTGCAAAGATCATTTCCGATTTTGGCCGTGAAAGCTTCGGCCGCCCCCTTTTCTCCAAAGTTGAAGCATCATAAGCAAACAGACCAATTAGTACCTTTGTTGTATATCTTGTGAATGTCTTGCTGGAGGTATGAAGATGGACAACAACATTCCCACTGTTTTTATTAAGCTCAAGCCCTACTTAAAGGAGATGCTTCAAAATGACAACCTGGCATCAACCCATGTGGAAATTGTCTGCCGGACCCTGACGCCGGAAGAGTCCCTGGGCAATCCGGAAAGGGATGATTTTCCCCTGCAAAAAGGAAAAGAAAAGTTAATGCAGGCTGAACTTGGTAATGCTGCCGGTCAGGCCTAATACTCCCTACTCTCCCTCCTAACAATAATTATAACAGGGCGGCTATGATTGCCACTTTAAATGCAGCAATGTGTAGCACCGGAGAAATAAGCAACACGATTCACTGTAAAGACGAAGGACCCAGACAGTGCAGTATGGAACTGGTAGAATATATTGCCCGGCAATACGACCATCCGAAAATCGCCATGTTCGGTTTGCAGCCTGCCATGGCTGAAGCCTTGTCCGCAGTTTTTCTCCTGCGCATCTTTGATCTGGATCAGCAAAACGAGGGGAAAGTGTTTAACAACTCAGCAGTTGAAACGGGTAAATACTCACTCCAAAAACTTGAAGAATGGTGTGATTTATTTTTGGTTACCGGTAGTACTATTGTTAATGGAACAATTGATCATTTCCTGGAAAGGGAAAAGCCGGTGATTTTTTATGGAACAACCATTGTAGGGCCTGCTAGGCTGCTGGGTCTTAAGCATTTCTGTCCCCGGGCAACATGACGATTACAATATTTCACGCTGGAAGCCACAGGTAAGGGGGTACCACTGCTGCGCTATGGCTACAATGGCCAGAACCTTCATGGGTTCAATGGGCAGGGGAAGGCGGTAATACAGTCCGGTGGCAATATTTGCCAGCCCCATGGTGATAAGAAGGCCTGCCGGGTCAAGGCCGCAAACAGCCATGTAGCCTACTGCCAAAGGGAAGAGGACACCAAGGTCGCCGAATACGCCGGAAAACTCCCGTAAGTTAAACTCAAAGGAACCAAGTTTCAAGAAGCGACCCCCTTAAATATTAAAAATAGGTATTAATATATCATGCGTCCCTCTACAAAATCCCTGGTACGGGGATCTTTCGGATCGGTAAATATTTGTTCGGCAGGTCCTGCTTCCACGATATTTCCTTCATGTATAAAAATTACTTCATGGGCAATACGGCGGGCCTGGAAAACATTATGGGTAACCATGACCACGGTGATGGATTTAGTGCTGTTCAAGGTTTTGATCATTTTCTCGATCAGTTCAATATTACCGGGATCAAGATTAGCTGTCGGTTCATCGAGGAGCAAAAGTTTAGGTTCGAAGGCTACAGCTCTGGCGATGGCAATTCTCTGTGCTTCCCCGCCCGACAAAGTGTCAGCACGGCGTGCAGCAAGGTCTTTTAAGCCCACCTGCTCCAAAAGTGCATCCACACGTTGCTCAATTTCAATGCGGCCATAGCCGCGGGCCTTTAAACCATAAGCTACATTATTCCAGACACTATCCCTGAAAAGAAGGGTGTTCTGAAAAACAAGGGCCATATTACGCTGAAGCTGCAGGCGCTCCTTGCCGTTTGCAGGGAGGGAACGTCCCATAAAATAGTAGGTTCCGCTGCTGGGAGGCGTCAGCAGGTTGATAATGCGCAGCAGTGTACTTTTCCCGGCACCACTTGGTCCGATAATGCCGTAGACAAGTCCTTCTTTGAGAACCAGTTTGTCGACTTTTAAAACTTCCTTGTCATACTTTTTATTGATGCCGATAAGTTCGATTAGCACGTTTCCTTTGCTGCTAATTGGCTTTGCCTCCCCTCTGAATATTATAAAGGATAGAATTGATAATGAATGAGACCAGTAAGAGAATAATGCCCAACCCGATGGCTAACTCAAAGTTTCCTTTTCTCGTTTCCAGGACAATGGCGGTGGTCATGACCCTGGTGCGTCCGGCAATATTGCCGCCAACGATCATTACCGCACCTACTTCGGCCACAACACGGCTGAAACCGGTAATAATTGCACCGAGGATGGCAATACGTGATTCTTTTACCACAGTCCAAGCAGCCAGGGCCGAACCGGCACCGAGGGAACGGGCGAGTTCCTCAATTTCACTTCCTTTTGCCCGGATTCCAACCATGGTCAGGCCGGTGACAATTGGGGTAGCCAGGAAAACCTGGGCAATGATCATTGCTGAAGGTGTGTAGAGCAAGCCAAGCACCCCCAGGGGGCCTTGACGTGACAGGATTAAATAGATAATAAGCCCTGCAACAACGGGGGGCATGCCCATAAAGGTAAAGATAATTTTATTGATAAGACGGGTTCTTTTTTCCGGCTTTAGTCCGAGCAGGGTTCCCAGCGGGACTCCCAATAAGGTGGAAATAAAGATTGCAATAACAGAAACCCGCAGAGAAAGGAGGACAATTTCCAGAAGGGCAGGGTCAAAAGCTAAAATCAGGCGAAATGCTTCGATTATTCCTTCGTAAAGTCTTAACAAAAGTTTCCCTCCAGGTAATTAATAAAAGTGGGTGCCTCATTGCCCCTGCAATGCCTCACTGAAAATGTTTAAAGCATAGCTTGCCAAAGATGCACCCACCTTGTTGGTCTATTATTTTACTCCAACCCGTAGCCTGGGAAAAAGAGGGTTTCCCTGTTAACCTGGTAAGAATTAATTAAATTCTGACCTTCATCAGACATGATGAAATCAATATACATCTTTGCATAATCATATTTTACATGTGGATGCTCGTCCGGATTGACAGCCATTACCCCATATTGATTGAATAGCACGGGGTCGCCTTCCAGAACGATTACCAGGTCTAGGTTATCCTTCATGGCAACGTAGGTTCCCCGGTCAGTCATGGCATAACCCAACTCTTCATTGGCCATATTTAAGGTATCGCCCATGCCCTGACCGATGGAAAGGTACCAAGCCTGTCCTTCCGGATTGATGCCGGCGCTATCCCAAAGGCGCTCTTCCATACGGTGGGTTCCAGAATCATCGCCCCGGGAAACAAAGGTAAACCCACCATCGGCGATGAGGTTGTATGCATCAATAACGCTTGCCACGTTCTTGACACCGGCCGGATCGTCTGCAGGGCCGACGATGATAAAATCATTATACATCGCATCGTAGCGATCTACAAATGCTCCTTCTTCAACCAACCTTAATTCTGAAGTCCGGTCGTGCACCAACAGCACATCGGCATCGCCACGGGATCCTGTTTCCAGGGCGGCCCCAGTGCCCTGGGAGACAACCCGCACTTCCAGCCCTGTTTTTTCGGTAAAGATAGGATTAAGGTAATCAAGGAGCCCTGAATCGTAAGTGCTTGTGGTGGTTGCCAGGGTAATAAAATCATCAATTAGCTCTTGTTCGGGCTCCTCCCCAGGTGACGTGGAAGGTGTAGGTTCAGGTGCAGGAGCTGGCTCCGGTGCTGATGAAACTGCTGGCTGGCAACCTGTAAACACCACCAGCAACATTAAACAAAGGATCACTGCGAAACATTTTTTCATTATTTTTCTCCCCCTTTGGTTCTTATTTTTTTGCTTCAAAACTATATGCATGGCCATGCATAGCGAGGATAAAAAAAATACCTCCCCATTACTTATTTATTATAACCATAGAGTTCTTAACCTGTCAATAAGGCCAAAGGGGGAAGCAGGCATTCCGCAAATGGACTTTAAAAAATAGCTCCGACTTTTTAGCAAGCAATCATGGAGCCTGAAAAATGTTACCTGTTTTTTGCACAAAATATCCCTGTCTGCCACCCAATTGGGAAGTGACAGCAAACAAGCTAATATTGTTGAAGCTTAAAGCCATTTTCCATCATGAAGAAACGGGATTTCTAACTGCTATCCAAAATGGGTGCTTCAACCGTGTATAATGTGCAAAAAAGAGCTGATACCAACCCTTTCTGCGTGCTTTCCCTGGAATAGCCGGGAAGACGACGGAAGAAAAAGAGCATAAACAGGTTTACCACAATAACGATTAGCCAACGCATAACCCAAAAGGCATTGTCTTCATGATGGAAATCGTGGTCAAAGCTCCAATACTTCTTTAAGTCATGAAAGGTCTTGTTTTCGATGTCCCACCTCCGGTGTAAGATTCGCCAGACTGTTTCTGCAGAAATATCATTTTTGCCTGCAGTAACAATAATATAGGTGACTTGCGGGTCACACAGGGGGTTACCCCTATGGTCTACCCGGGTTTCTTCTACTTTGAGAATATGCGCAGTGGTTTCGATATTTTTTCCCAGGTGGTAAAGCCTTCTGCGTCCCAGATCTTGAGATCATAGTTGTATTTGCGACCGGCCCTGTCTTCTTCATACCAGTCACTTTTAATGCTTACACCTTTTTTTACCAGGTCGGGGTTGCTTTTTAGGAATAACCCTTCGGCATCCTGAACTAAATTGTAATGCTCCTGTTTCACTCGGATAACTCCGATTACGTTTTGATCATGCAGTTTGTTAATGACAGGTGCACCAGCATACAGTGAATCCAGGGCTACCACGTCAGCGTAGTAGTAATGCCAGGAACGAAGCTCGTCTAAAAGCCTTAAGGCAGCCGTGGTTTCCCCTTCTTTCGGGGCTATGCGTTCAATGCCAATGATGAGGTTGGGAGGCTTGCCGATGTAGCTGGCTCCAACAACGTTTTCATGCCTGTGAATTATTTCACTGCCATCTTCCTGTGGATAGACAGTCTTCTTGCAAAGAGGACAGCTGCGCTGCTTTGATTCAGTCCGGGTAAGTTCACTGCCGTCTAAAGCAACTACGGTAAAGCCGTCAATAGTACCACCTTTAAGAGCCTTGTTGTAGCGGGCTTTCTTAACAATTTCACGGCAATATGCAACCCATTCTTTTACCAGGGATACCTGCAACACATTTCCAAGGGTTTCTGCACTGCCTTTTACAGCCTTCCCCAGGGCTTTGTTGAAATAGCCCTGTTTCACCTTCTCTTCCATTTGATTCAAACTTCCCATCTGGGTGGCGATTCCTATAAAAAGCACGAGTATTACATCGGAAAATGGAATAGAAGGGTTTGTACGCCGCTCAGAGAGGCTGTGCACAAATTGCTTAAATCGGTAAGTTTTGTTAATATATTTGATGAACTGAATAGCACGTTGTTTCATGGGAATCTCCTTTTTTGTTGTTTTTGTTGGCAAACATTATTTCAACAAAAAGATGGAGATTCCCTTTTTATTCCTATAAAGTTGTTATCTTCCAAATAGATCTAATGGATCGAATAGATCGGCAATTTAGACTGAATATTTGAATTTGTGTAATTTTGTCCCAGGACTTCGCAACACGCCTACCATGCCTCTTAATTGTGTTTTT